>NZ_JBWNLD010000017.1:0-84373 GCF_056521145.1 Klebsiella sp. CSG-1
TGGAGCTCTGACGGGGTTTACAGCATTCTGCGATTTGTTGGCACGGATAATACACCTGCGGGTAGCGCCTATAGCCTGACCGGCTGGACTCTCCCCCGATTTACGGCGCCAGGCACTATCGTTCATCAACCAAAATCGGCATACACATCAGGCGACGTCATTCAGGCCGTCTGTCTGACACTACCGTCAGATGGCAACGCCACCTGGCAAAATACCATCGTGGCGGCATAAAGGGGGTTATTTATGGCATTCACATTATCAAAAGTGGTCAGCGCCGCTGAGTATTACGGGGCGCTGGGTATTGTTGATGCATCGTCGGCGTCTGAGAAAACGGTCGATGTGACCTACGAGGCCGTCAGGCTCGACAGCCTCATCGGCACAGTAGCGCGGGTAATTTATACAGTGCGGGTAGGTGATTCGCAGGCAGTCTATAACGAATTTGAGTTTGAGTACTCCGGCACAGGCAACCCACTGGAAGAGGCCGAAACAGCGTTGCGGGCGTCACTGTCAAGCTAACGAGCCAGCCACGGTTCTGAATGTCGAATACATTATAATGTGAGATCTACCCCTCCTATGAGTCATTGGTTGTTGACTTTTTTATAGCACATTCCAACATTAGTTATGGCAACAATGCCATAACTATGAGGGTATACCATGAAAAGAGGCGCTATATCTTTACCTGTAGAGTTATCTCCAACTAACGGCAAGTATGGCATGGTGATGGGTAAAGGGTTATCTCCATTAGATCTTAATTATTATGCACTTTATTGGGATGAATTATTAATACCTTCTAATTCAGCAGTATATATCGGCGTGGCGAATGAAGAGCCGTTTATAAAAGCAGGGTTTTTAAAACGGCCAGATATACCCTCAATAAAAAATGTAATGGTTGGTTCAGATGTGATTTCCATGTATGTAAACTCACTAACTTACTATTTGGATAAGAAAAGGAATGAGGAAAAGGATAGTGACTGGCGTCTGAATATGATTGGTGATGAATTCTGTCTTAATGAATCTGATAGTGAGTATAAAAAATCATTCAGGATTGAATTAACAAAGGCCCTTCCTGTTCCTGATGTTAATGTTAATATTCAGGATATTTTGGATTTTAAGCTAAAAAGAAAATCAGAACTTGATGCTTTCAATAATTATCTCGATGAGTTATATCTGGAAGTTGTTTCATCCGGTGATTTTAGATTATCCAGAGCAAAAGCTTTTACGAAGTTAAACGGTGCGCTTGCTGATCTTGAAAAATTAAACAAACAAGGATGGAGAAGTCCAATAAAGTTTGACACTTCAGCTCTTTTCGAAGCAAATAATGGAGATTTAATCAATGGCGCATCCGCTTTCTATAATATATGGGAGGCAAATCATGGTAATCCATCAGCTGCTATATCAGCCGGGATAGTGGCAATAACCACTGTGGGATTGGCGAGATTGAGGCCGGTTTTTCAAAGTGTAAGAAAAAAACCAGAAAAACATATTGCTTATTTAGCGTCAGCGCATAAAGAAAAGATAATAAAACGTAACAGGAGGGGGCAATGATCAATTGGTCATGGGATAAATTTATTTTCCCATATGTAATTTTTAGCTGGGGAACGGTAATGCAGCAAGAGTTTTCCCATAATGCTTGGATTGCTGTTCTGATAACTTCATTCTTACTTGGATTCAGGTTGCGCAAAAAATAATCTATTCAGGAAAGGACTGCCCGCTGCGACAGTGAAGGGGCAGTCTTCACAGGGTTATGACTCCTGGTGCTGTGGAGTGCTGCTACATGGTGATGAGGTTTTATTTGTAGGAGGAGTTATGGCTACATGGTTGGTTGGCTGGAGTTTTAAAAAATTTAATACCGTGCTAATTATTTTTGGGTGCGGGATGATATTTCGAATGCTGATTGGGGAGGGTGACTGGATTGCTGTTCTGGTTGTTTCGTTTCTGCTTGGGTTCACTTTGCGAAAAGAGTAGGTCGGATCGTCGGCCGGCGCCGGGTAATGACTCCTGAGGTCGTGGAACGTTGCCGCCGGATGCTTGAGAACGGCGCAACCCGGCAACAGGTCGCAGATGTGATCGGCGTAGGCGTGAAGACTATTTATAAATATTTCCCAGTCACCAGTTAAAAATCATTGTGTTGTGTCGGTGTAGTTGATCGATAGACGATACCTGTATTGATCTGATGCGGTAATGAAACTACTGTATATAAATACAGTTAAATTCAGGAGTTCAGATCATGCCACGTCGATACGAAATAGAAGTAGCCTGCCGGGCAGCGATAGTCATCGAGCCCAATGGTCGGCGCACTATCACTACCGGACGCTTTCTGCAGGAGCTGGAAAAGGTGAACTGGCACTGGTCGCCACGGCAGGCCAATCAGTGGATAGAGCATTACGTGACGACATTCCGGGATGTCTCAACGCAAGAGGGTGATGACCGGACTTTCCAGCTCTACAACCCGAACGGAGGGCTGTGATATGGGATTCCCGTCACCAGCTACTGACTATGTAGAGAAACGCCTTTCGGCTGATTCTCTGTGCGGCACCGGACCGAACACCAGGATCATCGAAACAGACTCGGGTTATGCGGTCATCGATGTGTCGCTGAAACCCAGACAACAGAGCACGGTCTTGATCGCCTACGACGGGCTGACCGATTTTGCAAAGGTAATGGGCCGCGCGTTCATCACCAGAGACGGAGAGGCGATCGAGGGCGATGCTCTGGATGATGTGCATGTCCTCGGGGTGGTGACGTTCACCATTATCGACGTAAGAGAGGACCGATCTCCAGTTTGATTATCGAAGGGATAGCCAACCGCCTTCCCCAAAATGAAATGCAAGGCATTGAAAGGAATGAAATAAATTTGATATATGAAAGCAAAGAAAATCAGTCAGAAACATGGTGTAACTGACTGATTTTAATTAGTTAATCTGTTGTTGTGGTGCCCTGTTTGTGGAACAGTTCGCGGAACACCGGATAGATATCTTCCTGGTCGCGAATGTGCTGCATAGCAAAGTTCTCAAAGGTTTCCTGCAGATGCTCATATTCGCGCCACAGCGTCTGGTGCGCGCGGCGGGTTATCTCTATGTAGCTGTAGTAACGCACCACCGGCAGAATATTTTTAGCCAGCAGTTCATGGCACAACGGTGAATCATCCGCCCAGTTATCGCCGTCCGAGGCCTGTGCGGCATAGATATTCCACTGCGACGGGTCGTATCGTGCTTTAACCACCTCATCCATGAGCTTCAGGGCGCTTGAGACGATAGTGCCGCCGGTTTCCTGAGAATAGAAAAATTCGTGCTCGTCCACCTCTTTGGCCTGCGTATGGTGGCGAATATAGACGACTTCAACGTTCTTATAGGTCCGGCTGAGGAACAGATACAGCAGGATATAAAAACGCTTAGCCATATCCTTGGTGACCTGATCCATCGAGCCCGAGACATCCATGAGACAGAACATGACCGCCTGACTGGAAGGCTCCGGGCGTTTTTCGTAATTCTTGTAACGCAGGTCAAAGGTATCGATAAACGGCACGCGTTCGATTTTTGCCCGCAGCTCGGCGATTTCCCGACGTAAACGCTCCTCTTCCAGCAACTGCGCCGGTTCACTTTTGGCTATTGTGTCCAGATCCTCCTCAAGCGCCCGTAGTTCGCGACGCTTGCCCGCCGTCATCGCGGTACGTCGCGCCAGCGAGTTTTGCAGGGATCGCACCACGCTGATATTGGCCGGCACGCCGTTGGCGGTGAAGCCTGCCCGGTGAGTTTTAAATTCGGTGAGCTGGCGCTGCTGATTTTTCTTCAGGTTCGGCAGGGCGAGATCCTCAAACAGCAGATCCAGATACTCATCTTTCGATATTTGAAAGACAAAACCATCCTGGCCTTCGCCGTCGGCGCTGGCTTGCCCTTGGCCGCTCCCGCCACCGCCTCCGCCGCCCTGAGGCCGCTCGATGCGGTCATTTTGTACAAAGTGATCGTTTCCCGGATGTACACGGTTACGCAGCCCCCCGCGTCCCTGATGAAACATCGGTTCGTTGATATCATCCGTCGGGATAGAAACGGATTCTCCGCTGTCAATATCCGTCACTGAACGCTTATTGATCGCCTCGGAGATGGACTGTTTAATCTGCGCCTTATAACGGCGCAAAAAGCGCTGGCGATTCACCGCACTTTTATTCTTTCCGTTCAGGCGCCGGTCTATGAACCAGGTCATATGCCCTCCTGTGCTGCAATTGCCAACCTTACGCTGCGACGGAAATGCCGGATGGCGCTGAGCTTACCCGGCCTACAGGTCGCTGTTGTTGTAGGCCCGGCAGGCAACGCGCCGCCGGGCAATTTCCGTTATCAGGATGATTTACGTACGCGCAGGTACCATTCGCACAGCAGACGGACCTGCTTACGGGTATAGCCTTTCTCCATCATACGATCGACAAAATCGTCGTGTTTTTTCTGCTCGTCGGTGGACGTTTTGGCGTTAAACGAAATCACCGGCAGCAGCTCTTCGGTATTGGAGAACATTTTCTTCTCAATAACCGTGCGCAGTTTTTCATAGCTGGTCCAGTTCGGGTTCCGTCCGTTGATATTAGCCCTGGCGCGCAGGACGAAGTTGACTATCTCATTACGGAAGTCTTTCGGGTTGCTGATCCCGGCCGGCTTCTCAATTTTTTCCAGCTCTGCGTTCAACGACTCGCGGTCAAACAGTTGGCCGGTGTCCGGATCGCGGTATTCCTGATCCTGAATCCAGAAGTCCGCATAGGTGACATAACGGTCAAAGATGTTCTGCCCGTATTCGGAGTAGGACTCAAGATAGGCGGTCTGAATCTCTTTACCGATAAACTCGGCGTATTTCGGGATCAGATAGCCTTTGAGGAACTCCAGATAACGTTCCGACTGCTCTTGCGGGAACTGCTCGCGCTCGATTTGCTGTTCCAGGACGTAGAACAGATGGACCGGGTTCGCGGCGACCTCGGCGTGGTCAAAGTTAAACACGCGTGACAATATTTTGAAGGCGAAGCGGGTGGACAGACCGTTCATCCCTTCATCGACGCCGGCGTAATCGCGGTACTCCTGATAGGATTTCGCTTTCGGGTCGGTATCTTTCAGGCTTTCACCGTCGTACACGCGCATTTTGGAGTAAATGCTCGAGTTTTCCGGCTCTTTCAGTCGCGACAGTATTGAGAAGCGCGACAGCGTCTCCAGGGTCCCCGGGGCGCACGGCGCGTGGGTCAACTCACTGTTGTTAAGCAGTTTTTCGTAGATACGCATCTCTTCGGAAATGCGCAGGCAATAAGGCACCTTGACGATATACACGCGGTCGAGGAAGGCCTCATTGTTTTTGTTATTACGGAAGGTCACCCATTCGGATTCGTTGGAGTGGGCGAGAATAATGCCGTTAAACGGCAGGGCCGAAATGCCCTCGGTCCCGTTATAGTTGCCTTCCTGGGTCGCGGTCAGCAGCGGATGCAGCACCTTGATAGGCGCTTTAAACATCTCGACGAACTCCATAATCCCCTGGTTGGCGCGGCACAGGGCGCCGGAGTAGCCGTAGGCGTCCGGATCGTTCTGGGCATAATGCTCCAGTTTACGAATATCCACTTTACCGACCAGCGCGGAGATATCCTGGTTATTCTCATCACCCGGTTCGGTCTTGGCGATGGCAATTTGCTCAAGGATAGAGGGCCACACTTTGATCACGCGGAATTTGGTGATGTCGCCACCGAACTCATGCAGGCGTTTTGCCGCCCACGGCGACATAATGGTGCCGAGATAACGGGTAGGCACGCCATACTCTTTATCGAGAATCTGCGCGTCTTCCTGCGGGTTAAACAGGCACAGCGGATGATCGTTGACCGGGCTACGTTCACCGTTGGCGCTCAGGATATAGATAGGTACACGCTGCATTAAGGATTTCAGACGTTCAGCCAGCGACGATTTACCCCCACCCACCGGGCCCAGCAGATACAGAATCTGTTTCTTCTCTTCCAGACCTTGTGCGGCGTGTTTCAGGTAAGAGACGATCTGCTCGATAGCATCTTCCATACCGTAAAACTCTTCAAATGCCGGATAGCGCGCGACAACCCGGTTTGAAAAGAGACGGGACAGCCGGGGTTCCAGGGCCGTGTCGACCATGACTGGCTCACCAATGGCCATCAGCAGCCGTTCTGCCGCGTTGGCATAAGCACTGCGATCTTGCCGGCAGATGGTAAGAAACTCCTGCAGTGTGAACTCTTCGTCCTTGGCAGCTTCATAACGCTGGCGATAGTGATCGAATATATTCATGGCATGCCGTCCTTTCGTTTTTAGCACAAGTTGAGAGCCGTTCATATGAATAGTGGGAGCTCCCGGAAGAGGTAAACTGCGCGACGTTCATCGATTCTCCAGCAACCCTTATGCCAGGTTGTCGAAGCGACACAGACAACGTGCGCTAAAATCACTTCTTCTAAATTAAAGCGTAGATGCATTTAGAAAACTTGCATGCCGTCAAAAATCAATTTCAATGACATATCAATAACTCATCCGGAAAAAAGGCGCTTTTTCGCACGTCTTGCCAGGCCGCGTCATGGTGCTGTCATCCGGCTGCAAGTTTATGGTCATCTGGCGATGAGAAATTGAATGGTTTATGTAATGACGGGTAAAGAATTTGAGGCATGAGGCCTACGACGGTAAACTGCCCCGGCGTATTAATTGACAAACGGGAATATGGATTGTGAATAAGATCAAACCTCTGGCACTCAGCGTGTGCCTTGCGGCCTCTGTTTCGGCTGCCCACGCGGAAGGGAAATTTACGTTAGGGGCCGGCGTGGGTATCGTCGAGAACCCTTATAAACAATACGATGCCGATGTTTTCCCCGTCCCGGCAATTAGCTATGAGAGCGACAGCTTTTGGTTTCGTGGTCTCGGCGGCGGCTACTATTTGTGGAATGACAACACCGATAAGCTGTCCGTGACCGCCTACTGGTCGCCGATGTACTTCAAGCCGGGCGACAGCGATAGTGAGCAAATGCGCAAGCTGGATCGCCGTAAAACAACCATGATGGCCGGGCTCTCTTATGTCCACAACACGCAGTACGGCTTCTTGCGTACTACGCTTGCGGGCGACACGCTGGGTAACAGCAACGGTATCACCTGGGATACGGCCTGGCTTTATCGCTATACCAACGGCAACCTGACCTTGACGCCGGGGATTGGCCTGGAGTGGAACAGCGATAACCAGAACGAATACTACTACGGCGTTTCACAGCATGAGTCGAATCGTAGCGGCATGCGTAGCTACGACCCGGATAGCAGCTGGAACCCGTATCTTGAGCTGTCGGCTAACTACCGTTTCCTCGGCGACTGGAGCGTGTATGGCGCGGCGCGTTACACCCGCCTGTCTAATGAAATCACCGACAGCCCGATGGTGGACAAATCCTGGAGCGGTCTGATCTCCACGGGGATTACCTACACCTTCTGATTGAACACGAGCGCGATCGTCGAGCAGACGATCGTGCACCATAACGAAGAAATTCGTGCATCAAAACAGGGCGTCGCGCCCTGTTTTGCATTACGGTGGTGCAACGGCATAACCGAAGGGGGCGATGATGGAAAAAACGGTATCTTTTGGCGATCGTGCGGCAGTTCCTGCCATCGGGCAGGGCACCTGGTATATAGGTGAAGACAGGGCCCGACGCGCGCAGGAGGTTGCTGCACTACGAGCGGGCGTGGAACGCGGGCTGACGGTCATCGACACCGCTGAAATGTACGCGCATGGCGGTGCGGAAGAGGTGGTCGGAGAGGCGATTCGCGGCCTGCGGGATCGCGTCGTACTGGTCTCCAAAGTATATCCGTGGCATGCCGCTGGGCAGAAGATGATGGATGCCTGCGAAGCCAGCCTGCGCCGCCTGGGGACCGACTACCTCGATATGTACCTGCTGCACTGGGCCGGCGAATTTTCCTTTGCGCAAACCGTTGAGGGCATGGAGACGCTGGTGGCGCAGGGAAAAATTCGCCATTGGGGCGTATCGAATCTCGATACTGCCGCGATGCAGGCGCTGTGGCAGGTTGCCGGTGGCCAACGGTGCGCGACCAACCAGGTACTGTACCACCTGGCGTCGCGAGGAATTGAGCATGACCTGCTGACGTGGTGTCAGCAACGGTCGCTGCCGGTAATGGCCTACAGCCCGTTGGCTCAGGCCGGACGCTTGCGCGATGGACTTTTAAATCACAGCGTTGTGAAAAATATTGCTGAACAGCGAGGGGTGAGCGCGGCCCAAATTCTGCTGGCCTGGGTCATCAGTCATCCGGGCGTCATGGCTATCCCGAAAGCCGCAAGCGTAGAACATGTGACCCAAAATGCCGATGCGCTGGCGATAACGCTCACCGTGCAGGAGCTGGCGCAGCTGGATAATGCCTTTCCCGCGCCGGGCAAAAAAGTCCCGCTCGATATGGTGTAAAGAACAATTATTCGCCAAAACACTGGCGCTTAGTTGATGAAAATCAAGGTTCAGTGGTGATTATCTCCTTAAAGATAAAAGAAAAAGGAGATTTACATGACTGAACTGAACAAGCCTCTGGATGTGAAGCTGGCTTTCCCGCTGTGGAAAGCGATTCTCACGATACTCTTCGGCGTTATTATCTGGTTTACTCCGCCGCCTGATGGACTCGCCCTCCACGCATGGCAAATGTTTGCCATTTTTGCCGCCACTATCTTTGCCATCATTCTTAAGGTGCTCCCGATGGGGGCGGTGACGATGATTGCGCTGATCGTCTCTGCGTTTTTGGGCGTGACGCCTCTCTCGCCGGGTAAAAGCGACAAAGTTGCGGCGTTATCCGGATTTGCCAACGGTACTATCTGGTTGATTGGTATCGCTATGTTCATCTCCCGGGCGGTGATCAAGACCGGGTTGGGTAAGCGGGTGGCGCTGTGGTTTATTTCTAAATGCGGTTCCAGCATGTTGGGTGTTGCCTATGGACTGGCGCTGTCAGATGTCGTCCTCGGACCGGGGATCCCCTCGGCATCAGCGAGGGGCGGCGGAATTATGTACCCGATTACGCAGTCCATTGCCACGGCGTACCAGTCAGAACCTGGCGCGACGGCGAGAAAAGCCGGCGCCTTTTTAATGATTTGCGTTTCACAGATCGATGCCATCGTCTGCACCATGTTTTTAACGGCAATGGCGGGTAACCCGCTGGTCGCCGAACTGGCAAGAAGCCAGGGAATAGAGATCACCTGGACGACGTGGTTTGTCGGGGCCATCGCTCCGGGGATTGTCTCACTGATCCTGCTGCCGCTGGTGATTTACGCGATTTATCCGCCGCAGTTGAAGAAAACGCCGGAGATACCATCGATTGCCCGGGAAGAGCTGCGCAAAATGGGACCGATGTCGCTGGCAGAAAAAATTCTGGCGTTTGATTTTGTTCTGCTGATATTGCTATGGACCGTCGGTGATATTTTCTTTTCGATTCCCGCGACGCTTTCGGCGTTTATTGGGCTGATGGTGCTGCTTATCAGCAACATCATGTCGTGGAAGAATATTATTGAAGAAAAAACGGCCTGGGACACCATGTTCTGGTTTGCCGTACTGGTGATGATGGCAAATGCGCTCAATAAGTACGGCATGATTAGCTGGATATCTGAGCGAATTGTCGGCTATGTCGGTCACTTCGAATGGATAACGGTTTTTTTGCTGCTTGTCGTGGTTTATTTCTACACCCGCTATTTTTTCGCGTCGGCGATGGCGCATATTTCCGCGATGTATCTGGCGTTTCTTGCCGTGGCCGTTTCCGTCGGCGTACCGCCGCTTTTTGCCGCGCTGGTGCTGGGGTATACCTCTAATTTGTCGATGGGGCTCACGCAATACTCCGGGGGCCCGGGGCCAGCGCTGTTTGGCTCGGGATATAACACGACAGGGCAGTGGTGGGGAGTCAGTTTCGTGGTATCGCTGGCCTCTATTGCTATCTGGTTAGTGTTGGGGGGCGCGTGGATGAAACTGGTGGGATTCTGGTAACGGAAAAACGTCACGAGTGTTAGCAAACAAAACAGGGCGATATCGCCCTGTTTTTAATCCCTCATCTCCCGGCTATCGGGAGTGGAAGGGACTAGCCTCGTTTTACCACGCGGATAGTTTGCGCCAGGCGAGACGGTTTCTCTTCGCTGGTTTTCTGCGCTTCGGTGACGCAACAGGTTTCGACACAAACAAAGGTTTTGTACCCGTCATCCGGCATATCGCCCATGCTGATGGAGAGCGCCGGGCCTGGGTTCCAGCCCACTACGTTGCTGTGGTGGTGGTGGACAACATCGATGTTGCGGTTCAGCGCAGCGTCGTGAATCACGCTACAAGCTTCGGCATTCAGATAGACGCGGTCGGTACGGTCAGGGAAGGTCTCTGTTCCGTTGCTTAATACGCCTTCTTCGGCATTTTTCACTTTATCAATATAACGGTCGCCCAGACCGCTGACCTTCACTGCCGCAATGTCGCCGACGTTGAAGTAGGTATGCAGTGCGGAGGTGGTTTCAAATTCACCGTGCGCTTCCAGCTCGATCTCGCAGGTTTTACCCAGCTTGAAACGCGCATAGAGCGTAAATTCGTGCGGCCAGTATTTGCGGGTTGCATCGCTACTTTTTAGTTCAAAGGTCAGCATCACGCCGCTTTCATCTTCATCGTGGCCTTTCAGCGCCCACGGCAGGTTGCGGGCGAAGCCATGGGACGGTAAACCCTGTTGCGCCGCCGGGCCGAACCACGGCCAGCAAACCGGCACGCCGCCGCGCAGGGCCACGCCGTTTTTGAATGGCGTATTGTTGCTGAGCCACAGCACTTCTTCTTCGCCAGCCGGTTTCCAGGAGAGCAGGTGCGCGCCCTGAAACGCAACGGAGGCTTTCACCTGCGGATGGTCAACAACGATAAGCTCCAGCTCATCAAGCTGGCGGCGGGAGAGGACAGGGGTAAGTTGTTCAACTACCGGGAGAGCAAAAATTTTGTTAATCATGGTGCAATCCTAAAGGTTAGCCGTAAACGTGAAGCCATAAAAAAAGGCGACCGAAGTCGCCTTTTTGGATCAATGTCTCATCTCAACTTATTTGGAGATGTGAGCGATCAGGTCCAGAACTTTGTTGGAGTAACCCGTTTCGTTGTCGTACCAGGAAACCAGTTTCACGAAGTTGTCGTTCAGTGCGATACCTGCTTTAGCATCGAACACGGAAGTGCAAACTTCGCCGTTGAAATCGGTAGAAACAACGTCGTCTTCGGTGTAACCCAGAACGCCTTTCATTGCGCCTTCAGAAGCCGCTTTGATTGCTTTCTTGATTTCTTCGTAAGACGCTGCTTTTTCCAGACGAACGGTCAGGTCAACAACGGATACGTTCGGAGTCGGAACGCGGAACGCCATACCGGTCAGTTTGCCGTTCAGTTCTGGCAGTACTTTACCGACGGCTTTAGCAGCACCGGTAGAGGACGGGATGATGTTCTGTGCTGCGCCGCGGCCGCCGCGCCAGTCTTTGTGAGACGGGCCATCAACGGTTTTCTGAGTAGCGGTGGTCGCGTGAACGGTGGTCATCAGGCCTTCGATGATACCGAAGTTGTCGTTGATAACTTTAGCCAGCGGAGCCAGGCAGTTGGTGGTGCAGGATGCGTTAGAAACGATGTCCTGGCCTTCGTATTTGTCAAAGTTAGCGCCTTTAACAAACATCGGAGTGTTGTCTTTGGACGGGCCAGTCAGAACGACTTTTTTCGCGCCAGCAGTGATGTGTTTACGAGCGGTTTCGTCAGTCAGGAACAGACCAGTTGCTTCAGCAACAACGTCAACGCCTGCTTCGTTCCACTTCAGGTTAGCCGGATCACGTTCAGCGGTAACACGGATTTTTTTACCGTTAACGATCAGATGACCGTCTTTCACTTCAACGGTACCGTTAAAACGGCCGTGAGTGGAGTCATACTTCAGCATGTATGCCATGTAGTCAGCGTCTAACAGGTCGTTGATTGCAACGATCTCGATGTCAGAACGTTCCTGAGCAGCACGGAAAACAATGCGACCGATACGGCCAAAACCGTTGATACCTACTTTGATAGTCATATATTCCACCAGCTATTTGTTAGTGAATAAAAGGTTGCCTGTAAAATTACAAAAACCTTACGCAGCGTCAAGCGGAATCGTGTCAATCATTGCGACAAATCAATCCTGAGCATACCTTTGCTCGAATGTTTTGCCTCACTCTCCCTTTGAGCCCAATTCCATATTGGGGCCGCGCCCGGAATTTTAAAGGGCGTTAAAGATAAAAATGTGATGTTAATCACAATTATCTGGGCTGCCTTTTGGCATCGAATAAGTTTAGAACAAAAGTCCACGCTTCATTGTTAATGTTTTGTTAGAATCGAGGCGTAAAGTTGTCCTTTCACAGTGAGAAGCAAGCACATGGCGAATAAACCCTCCTCGGACGAGCTCAAAAAAAATTTGAGCGAGATGCAGTTTTACGTGACGCAGAATCACGGTACTGAGCCGCCGTTCACCGGACGACTGCTCCATAACAAACGGGACGGCGTCTACCACTGCCTGGTATGCGACGCGCCGCTGTTTCACTCGCAAACGAAGTATGATTCAGGCTGCGGCTGGCCGAGCTTTTACGAGCCGGTAAGCGAGGAGGCGATTCGCTATCTGAACGATTACTCTCACGGTATGCAGCGCACTGAAATTCGCTGCGGAAACTGCGATGCGCATCTGGGACATGTGTTTCCCGATGGACCGCAGCCGACGGGGGAGCGTTTTTGCGTCAATTCGGCCTCATTAAGCTTCAATGACGACGATAATGGCGAGCAGATTAAAGGCTAAAGAAACGATTCAGCAAATTATTCCAGTGCGGAGTTGAGCGGACCATGGAAATCGAGCAAATAATAGACAGTATGACGCCGGAAGTGTATCAGCGCCTGGTGACGGCGGTGGAGCTGGGAAAATGGCCGGATGGTGTGGCCTTAACTTCCGGGCAGAAAGAGAACAGCCTGCAGCTGGTGATGCTTTATCAGGCGCGACATAACAGCGACGCGCAGCACATGACCATCGACACCAACGGCCAGATGGTGATGAAGAGCAAGCAGCAGTTGAAAGAAGATTTTGGCATCGCGCCCAAACCGATTGCAACGCTGAAAATGCAGTAGCCCAGCGCCTGATGCCCGGCTCAGGGCCTGTAGTTGGATTGCGCAGGCCCGTTAAGTCACCCTTCCGGGCCTGAGGTTGAATGACGTAGGCCCGGTAAGGCAACGCCGCTACCGGGCAAGGTTGTGACAATTGACAACTCGGGTAAGACGCCGCTCAATCACCCGACGGCCGATCGCCGATTAATGTCTAATCCCAAGCGATGTCGCGAGCTGCTTCGCCAGCTGATTGTGGTCATCGGCGCCATACTCCCAGAACATAGCCCCCGCCAGACCTTTTTGCTTAATGTAATCAGCCTTTATCGCCACCGAACGCGGATTCTCGTACGACAATGCGAACAGCGCTTTGCCGTCTGCCGACTGGACCGACAGCCACGGCACCTTCGCCTCATCATCCCAATGTTCGGTAAAGCGTTTTTGCGGGTCGTTAAGCATTTTCTCGACGATGTCGTTATATTTCACGTACGTGTCTTTAGTCAGATCAAAGCCCAGCGATGAAAACAGGGCGATTTGCTGTGGTCCGAACCACGGCTGAGTGACGGGATTTTTTTGCGCATCCGGCTTCGTCCAGTCGATACCCGGCTCAAGGGCGCGTTTTGGCACCCGGCCATAAAAGCCGATCCCCAGGTTCATCTGGCTCGGTTTTAAACCGGCGGCGAGATAGTTGTTGACCACAAAATCGGCGCTGTACTTATCCGCAGCCGCTACCGTCGGCCAGCGGGTTGAATCGTACAGGTTGGCGTTGAAGTACTGGGTACCGTAGGCCATGTCGTAAGTCATCAGGTTGATATAGTCGAGCGACGGAGCAATCGCTTTGATATCCACCCAGCTTTTCGGGCTCTCTGCGTTAGCGCCCACGGCGATGGTCACCAGTTTCTTCGTCCCAAATGCCGCGCGCAGCTCTTTCAGTAAGGCCGTGAAGTTATCGCGATCGGCCGGTTGGCTGGCGACCAGTCCCCAAGCGCCATTGACCGGATACTCCCAGTCGAGATCGATGCCATCCAGACCATACTTTTCAACAATCTCCTGCGCGGACTGAATAAACACCGCCCGGGATTCCTTCGTCGCCGCTGCGCCGGAGAATCCGCGCGCCCCCCAGCCGCCGACGGAAAGCAGGACTTTCAGATTCGGGTTCTGCTGGCGCAACGTCGGGATTTTCTGCAGATCAGCCTCTACTTTCGGCGACAGCCAAATCTGATGCAGCTTGCTGGCATCTTTTAAAGCGTCATTGGTTTCGTCTTTTTCGTCGTTATAGACCAGACCAAACGAGTAGTTGAGATGGGTTATCTGCCGCACGTCCAGCTTATCGATATCGCCACCGGGACCGGCAGTGACGTCGCCGCCGCCGTTAAAGTAGCCGACGGACATCAGGGAGCTGGCGGAGACCACGGAAACGCAGAGCAGGGGTAATGCTGCCAGTAAAGGCAAAAGCTTCATATCAGATCCTCTTTGACTTAAATAAGTGACATTGAAAAACAAACACGCCACGTAAATGGCGTGGCGAAAAAACAGCCTGTAAAGACTAGCATCTTCCGCAGAGTAAAACTGCGAAGAGGTTCACGGCTGTATCAGCGTTGCGATAGTCGTCCCTCCTTGCGTCATTCCCTGAAACTGCTCAGGCGTATTTGTGATCTAAGTTGTGAAAAACAGATCAATATCTGCTTTTTAAAGATTTAACATTGACCTTAAAGATTTTGTGGTTAAGTATTGCTGTCACTGAAGCACACCAAACATAAGGGAAGAGGCAATGAAAGCACTGGCAAGATTTGGTAAGGCCTTTGGCGGCTATAAGTTGATTGACGTACCAGAACCAAAGTGTGGCCCGGACGACGTAGTGATTGAAATCAAAGCAGCGGCCATCTGTGGTGCGGACATGAAACACTACAATGTTGATAGCGGATCCGATCAATTCAACTCGGTTCGTGGTCACGAATTCGCCGGTCAAATTGTGCGAGTGGGTGACAAGGTTAAAGACTGGAAAGTTGGTCAGCGGGTGGTTTCTGACAACAGCGGACACGTTTGTGGCGTTTGTCCTGCCTGCGAACAAGGTGATTTTCTGTGTTGTACAGAAAAAGTCAACCTCGGTCTGGACAACAATACCTGGGGGGGCGGCTTCTCGAAATACTGCCTGGTACCGGGGGAAATCCTCAAAATTCACCGTCATGCGCTGTGGGAAATCCCGCAGGGTGTTGATTATGAAGAAGCCGCTGTGCTGGATCCTATCTGCAACGCCTACAAATCTATCGCCCAGCAATCCAAATTTCTTCCCGGTCAGGATGTCGTGGTTTTCGGTACCGGCCCATTAGGGCTCTTTTCCGTACAGATGGCGCGCATTATGGGGGCCGTCAATATCGTGATGGTTGGGCTGGAAGAGGATGTGGCGGTGCGCTTCCCGATTGCTAAAGCGCTGGGCGCGACGGCAGTGGTCAACGGTTCGACCGAAGATGTGGTCGCGCGTTGTCAGGATATCTGCGGTAAAGACAATCTGGGGCTGGTCATCGAATGTTCGGGCGCCAATATTGCCCTCAAACAAGCTATAGAAATGCTGCGTCCAAACGGTGAAGTGGTTCGCGTGGGTATGGGCTTCAAACCGCTGGACTTCTCCATCAACGACATCACCGCCTGGAATAAAAGCATTATTGGCCATATGGCCTATGACTCCACTTCCTGGCGCAACGCCATCCGCCTGCTCGCCAGCGGCGCGATCAAAGTCAAGCCGATGATTACTCACCGCATTGGCCTGTCGCAATGGCGCGAAGGTTTTGACGCCATGGTCGATAAAACCGCGATTAAGGTCATTATGACTTACGACTTTGATAAATAATCCATTTATACCCGTCATACAGCAAGTTGCAGGTGTGCTGGCTGCGTTCGCTCACCCGAATCACTTACTACCGTAAGCTCATCGGGTTTCGTTCAATTGCCGCCTTCCCTCAACTCGAATTATTCAGGGCATATTAAGGAAGGTTTTCGGATGGAACAGATAGCAAAACCGCACTGCGGCGCCAGGCTGGATCGCCTGCCTGACTGTCGCTGGCACACTACGATGTTTGCCATGGTCGCTTTCGGACTACTGGTCTGCTGGAGTAATGCCGTCGGCGGGTTAATTCTTGCGCAGTTAAAAGAACTCGGTTGGACTGATAATTCTACTACCGCTACGTTTTCCGCCATGACGACGGCGGGAATGTTTCTTGGGGCGCTCGGCGGCGGCATCATTGGCGATAAGATCGGCCGTAAAAACGCGTTCATTCTGTATGAAGCGATTCATATTATTGCCATGGTCGTCGGGGCGTTTTCCCCGAATATGCACTTCCTGATCGCCTGCCGTTTTGTCATGGGAGTGGGATTAGGCGCGCTGCTGGTGACCTTATTTGCCGGTTTTACTGAATATATGCCCGGTAGAAATCGTGGCACCTGGTCCAGTCGGGTCTCGTTCATCGGCAACTGGTCCTATCCACTCTGTTCACTGATTGCAATGGGATTAACGCCGCTAATTAGCGCGGAATGGAACTGGCGCGTGCAATTGCTGATCCCTGCCGTGCTGTCGCTGATTGCCACCGTTATTGCCTGGCGCAGTTTCCCTGAATCGCCCCGCTGGCTGGAGTCTCGCGGACGCTATGCGGAAGCTGAAAAGGTGATGCTGGCCATTGAAGAGGGCGTGGTTCAGCAGACGGGCAAGCCGCTGCCGCCAGTGGCTCTCGAAGATGACGGAAAACCGCCGCGTGCCGTTCCCTATTCGGCCTTGTTAACGGGCGTATTACTCAGACGGGTTATTTTAGGCTCCTTCGTCCTGATTGCCATGAATGTCGTGCAGTACACCTTGATTAACTGGCTGCCGACGATATTTATGACCCAGGGAATTAATCTGAAAGACTCTATAGTTTTAAATACCATGAGTATGTTCGGCGCACCGTTCGGGATTTTTATTGCCATGCTGGTGATGGATAAAATACCCAGAAAGACCATGGGGGTGGGACTGTTAGTGTTAATTGCCGTCCTGGGATATATCTACTCGCTGCAAACTAGCATGCTGTTGATTACGTTAATTGGTTTCTTCCTGATTACTTTTGTCTATATGTACGTTTGTTACGCCTCTGCGGTTTATGTCCCGGAAATATGGCCAACCGAAGCGAAGCTCCGCGGTTCTGGCCTGGCGAACGCGGTCGGGCGAATCAGCGGTATCGCTGCGCCCTATGCAGTTGCGGTATTGCTTAGCGCTTACGGCGTGACGGGGGTGTTTGTGCTACTGGGGGCCGTCTCAATTATTGTCGCTATTGCTATCGCTACTATCGGAATTGAAACCAAAGGCGTTTCTGTCGAAAGTCTCGGTATTGATGCAGTTACCAGTAAATAATATTCACAGGAAATAAAATGAAAAATTCGAAAGCGATATTGCAAACTCCGGGCACAATGAAAATTATTGCTGCCGATATCCCGGTGCCCAAAGAACATGAAGTGCTGATCAAAATTGAATACGTCGGTATTTGCGGTTCAGATGTTCACGGGTTTGAGTCCGGCCCCTTTATTCCGCCGAAAGATCCCCATCAGGAAATTGGCCTGGGGCACGAATGCGCCGGTACGGTGGTGGCGGTAGGAAATCGTGTTAGCAAATTTAAGCCGGGCGACCGGGTGAATATTGAACCCGGCGTGCCGTGCGGCCACTGCCGCTACTGCCTGGAGGGGAAATATAATATTTGTCCCGACGTTGACTTTATGGCCACGCAGCCTAATTACCGCGGCGCGCTAACCCACTATCTGTGCCATCCAGAGAGCTTCACTTACAGGCTACCTGATAACATGGACACCATGGAAGGGGCGCTGGTGGAACCCGCGGCGGTCGGTATGCACGCTGCGATGCTGGCGGACGTTAAGCCGGGTAAGAAGATCGTTATTCTTGGCGCAGGCTGTATTGGTTTAATGACCCTCCAGGCGTGTAAGTGCATGGGCGCAACCGACATCGCTGTCGTTGATGTGCTGGATAAACGCCTTGCCATGGCCGGGAAGCTCGGGGCCAAAACCGTTATCAACGGGGCAAACGAGGACACCCTTGCGCGCTGCCAGCAGTTCTCCGGCGAGATGGGGGCCGATATCGTTTTCGAAACTGCCGGTTCGGCCATCACCGTTAAGCAGGCACCCTATCTGGTTATGCGTGGGGGAAAAATCATGATCGTCGGTACGGTTCCCGGCGATTCAGCGATTAACTTCCTCAAGATTAACCGTGAAGTTTCGATTCAGACTGTCTTCCGCTATGCCAACCGCTATCCGGTCACCATTGAAGCTATCTCTTCCGGGCGTTTCGATGTGAAGTCGATGGTGACACATATTTACGATTATGAGGATGTTCAGCGCGCGTTTGATGAATCCGTTAACAACAAACGCGAAATTATTAAAGGCGTTATTAAAGTTAATCATTAATTTATTGGAAAGGGAGAAACAACCATGTTGGCAGATATTAAATATTGGGAAAACGATGCTCAGAATAAACATTATGCGATTGCCCACTTTAACGTGTGGAATGCAGAAATGTTAATGGGGGTAATTGATGCGGCGGAAGAGTCTAAATCACCGGTGATTATCTCTTTCGGCACCGGATTTGTGGGAAATACTTCGTTTGAAGATTTTTCGCATATGATGGTTTCTATGGCGAAAAAGGCTTCGGTACCGGTGATCACCCACTGGGATCACGGGCGCAGTATGGAGATTATCCACAACGCCTGGGCCCACGGCATGAATTCACTGATGCGCGACGCATCCGCCTTTGATTTCGAAGAGAATATTCGCCTGACCAAAGAGGCGGTGGACTACTTCCATCCGCTGGGTGTTCCGGTCGAAGCGGAGCTGGGGCACGTGGGGAATGAAACGGTCTACGAAGAAGCGCTGGCGGGCTATCACTATACCGACCCGGATCAGGCTGCGGAATTTGTCGAGCGTACCGGCTGCGATTCACTGGCGGTGGCGATTGGCAACCAGCACGGCGTTTATACTTCTGAACCGAAACTGAATTTTGATGTGGTTAAACGCGTGCGCGAGGCGGTTTCCGTGCCGCTGGTTCTGCACGGCGCGTCCGGCATTAGCGATGCGGATATTAAGAAGGCCATTTCATTAGGTATTTCGAAAATCAATATCCACACTGAACTGTGTCAGGCGGCAATGTCGGCTGTGCAGGAGAACCAGAATCAGCCTTTCCTGCACGTTGAGCGCGAAGTCCGCAAAGCGGTAAAACAGCGCGCGCTGGAGAAAATCAAACTGTTTGGCTCTGACGGTAAAGCGGAATGACAATATGGATCATATCGAGGTTATTTGTATAGGGGCGGCAATCGTTGATATTCCCTTACAGCCGGTGAGTAAAAATATTTTTGATGTCGACTCTTATCCTTTAGAACGAATCGCCATGACCACCGGGGGAGACGCAATTAATGAAGCGACTATTATTTCTCGTCTTGGTCATCGTACCGCGTTAATTAGCCGGATAGGGGATGACGCTGCCGGGCATTTTATAGTAGAGCACTGCCGGCGTGAGAATATTGATATTCACAGTCTGAGGCAGGATGGCGAAATTGATACCTCAATCAACGTGGGCTTAGTTACCGCTGATGGCGAGCGTACTTTTGTGACTAACCGCAACGGCAGTCTGTGGAAGCTGAATATTAATGATGTCGATTTTGACCGCTTCTCTCAGGCAAAGCTGCTGTCGCTGGCGAGTATTTTTAATAGTCCGCTGCTCGACGGTAAAGCGTTAACGGAGATTTTCATTCAGGCGAAAGCGCACGGATTAATTATTTGTGCCGATATGATTAAGCCGCGGCTTAACGAAACGCTGGAAGATATTCGACAGGCGCTGAGCTACGTAGATTATTTGTTTCCCAATTTTGCCGAAGCAAAACTGCTCACCGGCAAAGAGACGCTGAACGAGATTGCCGACAGTTTCCTGAGTTGCGGCGTGAAAACGGTGGTCATTAAGACCGGCAAGAGAGGCTGCTTTATTAAGCGTGCTGATATGAAGATGGAGGTTCCGGCGGTTTCAGGAATTACCGCCATCGACACCATCGGCGCGGGGGACAACTTTGCCTCGGGATTTATCTCCGCGCTGCTTGAAGGTAAGCCGCTGCGCGAGTGCGCATTGTTTGCTAACGCAACGGCTGCGATCTCGGTGCTTAGCGTGGGCGCCACGACGGGCGTGAAAAACAGAAAGCTGGTTGAACAACTTCTCGACGAATACGAAGGGTAATAGCGGCAGATGAATATGATTCCTTTAGGCAGTACGGATATTACGCTTTCTCGCATGGGATTAGGGACATGGGCCATTGGCGGCGGCCCGGCATGGAACGGCGATCTCGACCTGCAGATTTGTATCGACACCATTGTTGAGGCGCATCGCTGTGGCATTAATCTGATTGATACCGCGCCAGGCTACAACTTCGGTAACAGCGAAGTCATTGTCGGTCAGGCGCTGAAGCACCTGCCGCGCAGCGAGATCGTGGTTGAAACCAAATGCGGTATTGTCTGGGAGCGTACGGGCAGTCTGTTTAATAAAGTCGGCGATCGCCAGCTGTATAAAAACCTTACCCCCGAGTCGATTCGGGAGGAGGTGGATGCCAGCCTGCAAAGACTTGGCATCGAAAACATCGATATTTATATGACCCATTGGCAGTCGGTTGAACCCTTTTTTACGCCGATTGCTGAAACCGTCAGCACGCTAAACGAGCTGAAGAAGGAGGGGAAAATACGTTCAATTGGTGCGGCTAACGTGGATGCCGGGCATATCAGGGAGTATCTCAGGCATGGCGAGCTGGATATCGTGCAGGCTAAGTACAGCATTCTCGATCGAGCGCTGGAAGCAGAACTACTGCCGTTATGCGAGCAGCATGGCATCGTGCTACAGGTCTATTCACCGCTTGAGCAGGGACTGCTGACGGGCACCATCGCGCGAGATTATATCCCGGGCGGTGCGCGGGCCAATAAAGTCTGGTTCCAGCGTGAAAACATGCTGCGGGTGATTGATATGCTTGAGCAGTGGCAGCCGCTTTGTGATAAATATCACTGTACTATCCCCGCACTGGCACTCGCGTGGATTTTAAAGCAAAGCGATTTAATCACTTTGCTGAGCGGCGCAACGGCGCCAGAGCAGGTGCGTGAAAATGTCGACGCCCTGACCATTGCCTTGACCGATGAGGACTCATTGTTGATGAGGCGAATGGCGGAAGCGTTGGAGACGAAATAAGATTGATGTATTGACCTCTGTTTCTGTGTGAAATAACATTAAAATCTGTGATTCAGACATGTTTTTTTGAAAGTAAATATAGTCTGTGAGATACTTGGGTCTTATTATTACTTTGCAGGAAACAGGGGTGTCATCGTGGCGGCAAAAGACAGAATTCAGACCATCAAGCAAATGGTTGCGAACGATAAGAGGGTGGCGGTTTCTAATTTAAGTTCAATTTTTCAGGTTACTGAAGAAACCATTCGCCGCGATCTGGAAAAACTAGAAAATGAAGGTTTTTTGACCCGAACCTATGGTGGTGCGGTATTAAATACTACCGCGTTGTCCGACAATATTCATTTTTATAAACGTGCAAAGTCTTTTTTAGAAGAGAAGCAGACCATCGCTCGTAATGCATTACCATTTATTAAAAATAAAACTACTATGGCTGCCGACTCCAGCAGTACGGCGATGGAATTATTAAAGCTGCTGAAGGAACGCAACGATCTCACGCTGCTAACCAACTCGGCTGAAGCCTTTCATGAGCTGGCGCAGTCTGAAATCAACGTGGTTTCTACCGGCGGCGAGTTGAATAAGAATACGCTGTCGCTGCAGGGAAGGATCACTAAGGAAATTATTAGTCGTTATCATGTTGATATTATGGTGATGAGCTGCAAAGGTCTGGATATGCAGAGCGGGGCGCTTGACTCTAACGAAGCGGAAGCAGAAATCAAGAAAACCATGATCCGCCAGGCCACGGAAGTGGCTCTGCTGGTCGATCATTCAAAATTTGATCGTAAAGCTTTCGTCCAACTCGTGGATTTTAGCCATATTAATTATCTTATAACCAATAAGGCTCCGGGTGCAGAGTGGATTGCATTTTGTAAAGAAAATAATATTCAACTCGTTTATTAACTCCAGGGTTGGTCGTGTCGATATTATTTTAGCTTGTACCTGGATTATGCCATAAAAATTTAATGATGATGGTGGCGCGGGGAAAATGACTCTGCTGCGCTCGCCATATTCTATATTTTAGCTGAATTTGAGGCATCCAGATGGAACAATGTGACCCTATCGGCGCAAGATTAGATCGCTTACCCTTATCCCGATTTCATTTTCGTATTTTCGGTATCATTAGTTTTAGTTTATTAATCACTGGCTTTCTCAGCTATTCCGGTAACGTGGTGTTAGCCAAGTTAGTCAGTAACGGCTGGTCAAATAATTACCTCAATGCGGCATTCACCTCGGCACTGATGTTTGGCTACTTTCTCGGGTCGCTGGCCGGTGGGTTTATTGGCGATTATCTCGGACGACGTAAAGCATTTCGCGTGAATTTACTGATCGTCGGGATCTCTGCCTGCGCGGCAACCTTTGTACCCAACATGTACTGGCTTATCTTTTTCCGCTGTTTGATGGGCACTGGAATGGGGGCGCTAATTATGGTGGGCTATGCCTCATTTACCGAATTTATTCCTCCCGCGGTGCGCGGGAAATGGTCTGCCCGGCTGTCATTTGTCGGCAACTGGTCGCCAATGCTATCGGCGGCAATTGGCATCGTGGTTATTGCCTTTTTAAGCTGGCGGGTGATGTTCCTGCTTGGCGGTGCGGCAATGCTGCTGGCCTGGTATCTGTCGGGGAAATATTTTATTGAATCTCCTCGCTGGCTTGCGGGCAAAGGACAGCGAAGCGCGGCGGAAAAGCACCTCCTGCAGGTGGAGTCACAAATCGAGGAAGAGAAAAAAATCACCTTGCCCGCCTGGCACAGCGCTGGCCATATGGCGGACCCGGGCGTGGAAAGCGGGTCGTTCTGGCTACTGTTTAAAGGCCAGATGCTGCGGCGAACGCTGGTGGCGATCACGGTACTTATCGCCATGAATATTTCGCTCTATACCATTACGGTGTGGATCCCGACGATTTTTGTCAATTCGGGGATCGACGTGACAAAATCTATCTTGATGACCGCGATTATTATGATTGGCGCGCCGGTTGGGATATTTATTGCTGCACTGATTATTGACCGTTTTCCGCGGCGATTATTTGGCTCATCCCTGCTGATTATTATTGCAATGCTCGGGTACTTCTATTCCATTCAAACAGAAGAGTGGGCTATTTTGAGCTACGGCCTGGTGATGATCTTTTTCCTGTACATGTATGTCTGCTTTGCCTCGGCGGTGTATGTACCGGAGCTGTGGCCAACGCATCTCCGATTACGTGGTTCGGGCTTTGTTAACGCGGTGGGGAGAATTGTCGCCGTATTTACGCCCTACGGCGTCGCCATTCTGTTGACCCGCTACGGCTCGATTACGGTCTTTATCGTCCTCGGCGTGATGCTGGTGCTTTGTGCGCTGATTCTGTTCTGCTTCGGCATCGAAACGCGCAAGGTTTCGCTGGAAGAAATTTCAACTCTGGTTTGAGATAACAGGCCGGCAGGTTTTCCCGCCGGCCTGTTTTAAGCCTGAGTTTCCAGCCAGTCGTCGAGGGTGTACAGCGTAGCGCCTGCGGCGGCCATCTCCATAAAGGCGTGCGCGCTATCCTGCGGCTGGAGGTTGACCCCGCGGCAGCCGTCGGTAATGACGTTGACGGTATAGCCGAGATCCAGCGCATCCAGCACGGTGAATTTGACGCAGTAATCGGTCGCCAGCCCAAGAATGATCAGATCGGTGATATCGCGTTGGCGCAGCCACCCATCAAGCCGGGTTTTTTGCCGATGTCCGTTGTCAAAAAATGCGCTGTAGCTGTCGATCGCCGGATTTTCCCCTTTATGAAACACCGCGGCTATCGCCTGCTGCTGCAGCAGCGGATGCAGCGCCGCACCTTCGCTGTTCTGCACGCAGTGATCGGGCCAGAACGTTTGCGCCAGGCCATCGAGCTGTCCCTGGGTATAAGGTTCGACCTGATGTTGGCTGGCGAAGCTGCCGTGGTTTGCCGGGTGCCAGTCCTGGCTGGCGACAACGGTTTCGCCGCAGGCGAGACAATGGTCGATAAGTCGGTTGGCGATATCTATGGTGCTATCACCTTCCGGTACGGCAAGTGCGCCGCCCGCGCAAAAATCGTTTTGTAAATCGACCAGCAGTAGTGCGCGATTCGTCATCGGTTCTCCTTACTCATCGGGGGTCAGTTCGCCACGCAGGTTTTCCTGCATCAGGTTGCGAATCTCATCGACGCTCAGATTCTGACTCAGCAGGTAGTGTAGCTTGGTCAGCGTGGCCTCAACGGTCATATCAAAACCGCTGATGACGCCTGCCTGGGCGAGGGCGTTACCGGTGGCATACCCGCCCATATTGACCTTGCCGGACATGCACTGGGTCAGGTTAATGACCACGATTCCGCGCTGGCTGGCTTCCGCCAGAACCTGGATGAACTCGCCGTTTTGCGGGGCGTTGCCGACGCCATAGGAGCGCAGAATCAACGCTTTCACCGGCTGACGCAGGAAATTTCGCACCACATCGGCAGAAATGCCCGGATAAATCGTAACGACGCCAATTGGCTGCGGCGTGATGGGATGCACAATCAGCTCGCCGATACCGTGTGGCGCTGGCGGCGTGCCGAGGCGACGAATGTGGATCCCGGCTTCCAGTAAAGGAGCCAGATTAGGGGAGGCGAAGGCATCGAAACCATCGGCATGGGCTTTGGTCGTGCGGTTGCCGCGATAGAGACGGTTATTGAAGAACAGCGTCACTTCATTAATCGGGTAATTAGCGGCAACGTACAGAGCATTCAGCAAATTGATCTGCCCGTCGGAGCGCAGCTCGGCTAACGGGATTTGTGACCCTGTCACAATAACCGGTTTACCCAGATGCTCGAGCATGAACGACAGCGCTGAGGCGGTAAAGGCCATGGTGTCAGTGCCGTGCAGGATAACAAAGCCGTCGTACTCGTCGTAATGCGCGCGGATGTCGTCGGCGATGTGCTGCCAGTCTTCTGGCGTCATATCGGAAGAGTCCATCAGCGGTTCATATTCATGAATCGTAAAGTCCGGCATCTCCGGACGGTGGAACTCAGGCATCAGCGCCAGCTGACGCTGCAGGTGGCCGGAAACGGGAATATAACCGTGTTCTGAGCGCTGCATACCGATGGTCCCACCGGTGTAGGCAACGTAAATCGATTTCTTTTGCATATCATCGCTTAGGTTGTACATAGACAGGCGCAGTATAAGGTGACCGCTAAAAAAATACAGCGCAATCCCCTTCATACTTCAAGTTGCAGGTACGTTGGGGCGCGTGTTCCCCCGACAACATTGACGTTGTCGGGGAGAGGGGCCAGATGGAGGAATTAGCGGATATTGGCGCAGGTTAAGCAGAACGCGTAGCGGTTCTGCGGATCGTTGAACGCGGCGAGCTTATCGCTCTCAGCCTTGACGGCATTGGCCGCGGCGGCAACCGGCGCCGGCAGCCAGGCCTGCAGTGCCGCTGGCAGCGACGCGCGGACCGAACCGGTCAGGCTATCGATCACCATTGAGAAGAACGTCGGCTCTTCCTGGTAGTAGTTGATATGCCACTGTTTCAGCTTCGCCAGCTCCGCGGCTTTTGCCACCGCGTCGTCAAAGTCGCCCAGGCTATCAACCAGCCCGTTAGCTTTCGCATCTTCACCGGTCCAGACATGGCCCTGGGCAATCTGGTCGATTTTCTCCGGCGTACTGTTACGCGCGTTGGCCACCAGCGTGATAAAACGTTTGTAGCCGTTTTCGATGCTCAGCTGCATCAGCTGCTGAACCTCAGGCGGCAGCGATTTGGTGGTGGAGACATCGGCCAGCGCCGACGTCGCCACGCCATCGGTATGGACGCCGATCGAATCCAGCGTATTTTCGACGGTGTTAATGACGCCGAAGATGCCAATCGAGCCGGTGAGGGTACTTGGGTTGGCGACGATATAGTTGGCCGGCGTTGAGATCCAGTAGCCGCCGGAAGCGGCCATGCCGCCCATGGAGACCACCACCGGTTTACCTGCGGCTTTCGCCGCCGCCAGCTCTTCACGAATCACTTCCGAGGCGCTGACGCTGCCGCCCGGGCTGTTGACGCGCAGGACAATCGCTTTCACCTTCGGATCGAGGCGGGCATCGCGAATCTGTGCGGCGGTCGTGTCTCCGCCGACATTACCCGGCGTCTCTTCGCCGTCCATGATCGCGCCGTTAGCGAAGATCACCGCAATGGTAGCGCCCTGGTCAGACGGCGTTTTCACGCTGTAATCGTAATAGCTGATCGCGCGATAGTTATTATCCGCTTTGCTCCAGCCGAACTGTTTGGTCAGCGCCTTCTCCACGTCGGTGGCGGTACCCAGCTCATCTACCAGCTTGTTGTTCAGCGCGTACTGCGCCGTATCGCCGTCCACTTTACGCAGACCGTCAATCAGCCCCTGAGCGCCAGGGAACAGCTGCTGAGCCGTGATTTGGCGGTTAGCGGCGATGGTATTGAGATAGTTTTGCCACAGCTCGCCAATCCAGCGGCTGTCGGCTTCACGGGCGGCAGGCGACATATCGTCGCGGATAAACGGCTCGACCGCCGATTTATAGGTCCCGACGCGGAAAACGTGGGTTGAGACTTTCAGCTTGTCGAGCAGAGATTTGTAATACAGGCCGTTGGTGGCAAAACCGTGCAGATCGACCTCACCCTGCGGCGAAAGCCAGATTTTATTGGCGAAGCTTGCCAGATAGTACTGCCCCTGGCTGTAGCTGCTCCCCACGGCATACACCGGTTTACCGCTATCGCGGAATTCGCGCAGCGCCTTACCGATATACTGCATTGAAGGCTGATCGCCGCCGGCAAAATTTTTCAGATCGAGGACGATACCGGTGATATTGCGGTCATCTTTCGCCTGACGAATGGTCTGTACGATATCAAACAGCGAGTTTTCCTGGAGACGGTCGGAACTGGCGCCAAAGAGCTGACGACCGATCACGCCGAGTTTGCTACTGGCGGACGGTTTATCGACCACCACGCCGGTGATATCCATCAGCAGCGCGCCGCGAGCGGTATGTTCCGTTGTGGTGCTGCTGAACTGTGCCCAGATACCGACACAAACCAGAACCAGCAACAGGAAAACCACGTTCAGTGCGAGCTGGCGAATAAAGTTGAGTACCCGCCATGTCCATTTAAAAAATCCGGCGAGCAGCCGCCAAAGAGTTCGCATGTATTCTCCCTAACATTGTTAAAAATGGGCTAACCGCATGGGTTGCCGCGTCTGGTTATCCTAAAGAGACGGCTGACGCTTGTCAGCAGGAATCACCGGTCGTGCTGTAACAAAATTCTTGCGCATGTTAATTTTATGCAAAATGACATCACAGGAGTTACACAGATGGATGCTCTCGAACTACTGATAAACCGCCGCAGCGCTTCTCGTCTTGCAGAGCCGGCACCGAGCGGTGAACAACTGGAAAACATTCTCCGCGCCGGACTGCGCGCCCCGGATCATGGGACGCTGCAACCCTGGCGTTTCTTTATTATTTCTGATGAAGGCCGTGAACGCTTCAGTCAATTGCTGGAGAAAGGGGCGATTGAGGCCGGGCAGGATGACAAAGGTATTGAAAAGGCCCGCAGTGCGCCGTTCCGCGCTCCGCTGATTATCACCGTCGTCGCCCGCTGTGAAGATCACCCGAAGGTGCCGAAATGGGAGCAGGAAATGTCGGCCGGCTGCGCCGTGATGGCCATGCAGATGGCGGCGTTGGCGCAGGGATTTAACGGTATCTGGCGCAGCGGCGCATTGACCGAAAGCCCGATCGTCCGGGAAGGTTTTGCCTGCCGCGAGCAGGATAAAATCGTCGGTTTTCTCTATCTGGGAACGCCGCAGCTTAAAGCCTCCACGACCGTTTCTCTGCCTGACACCGCGCCGTTTGTGGTCCGTTTCTGAGCAACGCAGGGTCAGAACAGCCCGGCAGGCGTGAACCGCCGGGCTGTCGCGCCGACTATTTCTGCTGTTTCGCAAACTCGTCTTTGGCTTTTTGCAGCTGCTGCTGGAAGGCCGGATTGGTATGCAGGGTTGCAACCACCGCCGAGCCGACAATCCGCGCGGCGTCAACATCGCTCTGCCAGTGGTAACCGCAGATCACCCGACTTTCACCGAGCTCATAGCCGCGCTTGAGAATCTCATTCTGGCGCTGCGGGTTGATTTCGGCCAGCACCAGGGCGGTCGCCCAGCCGATAGAGGTGTGTCCGGAAGGGTAGGAGCCGTTTTTCGACAGCTTATCCTGTTCGGTGGTATTGCAGGTGGACACGCCGTAGAAGGCAAACGGACGAATACGCATATACTTCTCTTTCGCGCCTCGGGTCGCCAGATCGCCCGCGTCTTCAATCATGTTGGTGAGCAGTTTGTGCAGCGCCGGGGCGTCTTTTTCGCTGATCGGGGAGCCGAATGCTGCGGAGAAGGCGTTGGCCACGCCACCCGCGCTCAGGTTGGCATCCTCTGCCGCCAACTTGCCGCGGGCGGTGGCGCGCAGCAGACGGCCTTTCTCATACATCGCCTGATCGTTTAAAAACGCAATGCTGCCCACTTCCGGCGGCGGTGGCAACAGCGCCAGGCTGTCAATGGCCTGGGCATTTTTCAGATAGTAGAGATCGGGCTTGGTGGTGGCATCATTGCCGGCGGGAACCAGCGCAAAGGCGCTAACTGAAAAGAGGCTGGCAAGGCAAAGGGCGAGTACACGCTTTTTCATCAAGATATCCTTATTGTGGTGGAGGGGGACAATGGAGCGAAACTGACGCATTAAGATCCATTGTTTTGCTGAAATTAAGAGTCTGTCTCCTCAGGGCTATTTTGCGGAGCATTTTGCCCCGGGCAACACTGACAACGATTTCACCTTTCAGGGCGGCCCGTGCGCAACCTGCCTGTGCCAATAACGCCTGCCGGGATAGACGCTAAACTCTCTCATCCGGCGCGTTTTTCTTTGCCGGATGAGAGACGACTCAGGTACCGTTGATACCTGTTTACCGATAAACAGAACGCGCGATGCGGGTGTAGGTATGCCTGACCCCACGAATAGCAATACTGTAGGCCAGAATATTCTCCGGTAATGCCATCCCCATATAACCCGTATCGCCAATATGGTGCAGGTCGGCGCCCGCCATTTTACTCATCAACGCTATCTGACGAACGGTGCCGACATCAGCGCCTTCCTGGGAGGTCCCAATCGCCGTCATCGCCAGCACGCCATGCGCATGTGCCGTATCGATAAGCGATGCCACACGTTGCTGACTCATTCCCGGTATCGTGCCTGGGGCCGGGAGCAACACAATATCCGCCCCCTGGGCGGCGAACCAGCTAACATCCTGCTCGCTGATAATGCTGCTGCCGCTTTCGCGCACCACTCCCGCACCGTGCATTTTCCCGGTGATAATCACCGCGCTGTCGCCCACCGCCTGGCGAATCTCTTCGGCGGCGATCCCCAGCGCCCGGTTGCTGACTCCGTTAGCCGGGTTGCCCGTTAACACCAGAATTTTCGCCCCCATGGCGACCAGCTTACGGGCATTGTCAGCCGTTGCCGAGCGCCCCGGTCTCATTTTCCAGATATCGTCATGGGCAACCGCAAATTCCGGGTCTACGGCCTCCAGATTGACACCAATAATACGCCCGGTCAGGCGCTGCAGTTCATGCAGCGTTTTTTCCGGCGCGATATCGGCAGGCAACCCCTCAATATGCGGGTTTTCACAGTCAAACATATTAATCAGCAGGATATCCGCGCCCTGCGATGCGGCAAGCTCGGCATTGGTGACATTGTTCAGCAATGGCTGAGTGATGGCGATAGATTCACTGACCATGACCCGGCCTTCGCTGGCGCGAATGGCATACAGCAGCTGCGCTTTATTCATCGACACAAAATCGGAAGCACAGCAGTCCAGTAAACGTTTAGTTGTCATTGATATATGCCTCGTTGCTGAGTCAGTTCTCTGATTTTTCCTGCGGCCTGAGCAGGCAGTATCAGCGCCTCGACCCGCGGCGGCATGCTGGCGGAAAAAATTCCCTGCATCAATTTACCTCAGTCATCATCAGCCATCTTTGGTTCAGTTAAAACTAAACCACTTATGTACCATTAGTGAACCATACAGAATAAAAATGGATCCTGCCTACGACAAAATGGCCATTTTGTGATCTGAGAGGCTTTTCTCTGTCGCTGATTTGAGGATGACAACGAGCGATTCCTGGTTAAGAATTGGTTCACAGAAACTGGACCAGTTACCACTTGCGCAGAGAGACGATGAACACAACTTCGCATCCCGGGTTTTATCTCGATCAATCCAGCGCGTTGCCGCTGTATATGCAACTGGTGAATGCCATTAAGTTAGCCGTTTCTGAAGGCCGGCTTCGTCCTGGCGATGTTCTGCCGTCAGAACGGGCGCTGGTAGAGATGCTGAATATTGCGCGAGGCACAGCCCGAAAAGCATTACAGCAGTTGCTGGAGGAGGGGGTGCTGATCCGCAATCAGGGATCCGGGACCTTCGTGGCTCCGCATGTGCGCCAGTCCCTGCCATCGCTGGAAAGTTTTACTGAAATGGCGGCAGCGAGCGGAGGCACAGCGCAAAGCGAGCTGGTGGGATATCTGCGGCGGTTAGCAACCCAGGAGGAGCGCCATGCTCTGCAACTGACAGAAGGTCAAAGTGAAATTGTCGAACTGACCCGGCTCAGAAAAATTAACGGTATCGCCGTTTCTTTGCAGACGGCGGTTTTGCCGGCGCTTCTGCTGGATAAAATCAGCGAAATGGATGAATCGTTATATCAGCACCTGGAGACCAAAGGCTCACCGGTACTGCGGGCAACTCAGCACTTCAGGGCCGTATCAACGGACGGTCAGCTGGCTTACTATCTGAACATCAAACAAGATGAGCCGCTTTTGCTGGTGACCCGGATTGGCTTCACCTACGATGACAGGCCAGTGGAATACACCCGGACCTGGTGCCTGAATGATTACTATGATTTTACGCTTGAGCTACGTCGAGAAGCGCCATAGCGGCGCGCTGTCGCTCGGTGGCAGGCTGGCCCGCTGAGCGTGAAAATGGCGGCAGGGTCCCGGGCGCAGAATTTCGCGATGGAAGGCGCTGATTTTTACCGTCCCGCCGATCCGCATTTTGTCTGAGATGTCTGATAATCCTGAACCTCATCGGACTTTCAGCGACAGTGAAAATAGCGCGGTCAAGAGTGTTGTCCATCGCAAAATCGTCTATTTGTCTGCTTAATGAGCAACCATTCGCGATTTCGGACTGTCATACTTACCACCTTGGCGTTTGAGCGCTACCATAGCGGGATTGCAATGACAGGAGATGTCCATGAGCGAGCAAGCTATTCGTTTAACGCAATACAGCCACGGAGCCGGTTGTGGTTGTAAAATTTCCCCTAAAGTACTGGAAACTATTCTGAAGAGCGATCGGGCGAAGTTTATCGATCCGAACCTGCTGGTGGGGAATGAGACCAGTGATGATGCGGCGGTTTACGACCTTGGCAACGGGACGTCGATCATCAGCACCACCGACTTTTTTATGCCGATAGTCGACAGCCCGTTCGACTTTGGCCGTATTGCCGCCACCAACGCCATCAGCGACATTTTCGCGATGGGTGGAAAACCGATTATGGCGATTGCCATTCTTGGCTGGCCGATTAATACCCTGGCGCCGGAAATTGCCCGCGAAGTCGTGGACGGCGGACGTTTTGCCTGCCAGCAGGCGGGCATCTCCCTGGCCGGTGGCCACTCGATTGACGCCCCGGAGCCGATTTTCGGTCTGGCGGTCACCGGCGTGGTACCCACCGAGCGGATCAAGAAAAACAGCACCGCCGAGGCGGGCTGCAGACTCTATCTCACCAAGCCGCTGGGCATTGGCGTGCTGACCACCGCAGAGAAAAAATCGCTGCTCAAACCGGAGCACCAGGGGCTGGCAACGGAAACCATGTGCCAGATGAACCTCGCCGGCGCGGCCTTTGCCACCATCGGCGGCGTAAAAGCGATGACCGACGTTACCGGTTTCGGCCTGCTGGGTCATCTGAGCGAAGTGTGTCGCGGCGCGGGTGTTCAGGCGCTACTGAACTACGCGGATATCCCGAAACTGCCGGGCGTTGAAGAGTACATTGCGGCGGGCGCCGTTCCCGGCGGCACCGGGCGCAACTTTGCCAGCTACGGCCATCTGATGGGCGACATGCCGGCAGCGTGGCGCGATCTGCTGTGTGACCCGCAAACCTCCGGCGGTCTGCTACTGGCGGTGACGCCGGAAGCGGAAGCCGAAGTGCGTGCCGCAGCCGAAGAGTTCGGAATTAAGCTTGCCGCCATCGGCGAGCTGGTGACCGCACGCGGCGGACGTCCCATGATCGAGATCCGTTGATTACATGCGGTTGTTTATTGCGGAAAAACCCAGTCTCGGTCGCGCCATCGCCGACGTGCTCCCCAAACCGCATCGCAAAGGTGATGGTTATATTGAGTGCGGTAACGGGCAGGTGGTCACCTGGTGTATCGGCCATTTGCTCGAGCAGGCTCAGCCGGACGTCTATGACGGGCGCTATGCGCGCTGGAATCTGCTCGACCTGCCTATTGTGCCGGAAAAGTGGCAGCTGCAGCCAAAACCGTCGGTGACCAAACAGCTCAACGTCATCAAGCGTCTGCTGGGCGATGCGCAGGAGGTGATTCACGCCGGTGACCCGGACAGAGAGGGACAGCTGCTGGTCGACGAAGTTCTCGACTATCTGCAGCTGGCGCCGGAAAAGCGCCAGCAGGTTCAGCGCTGCCTGATTAACGATCTTAACCCGCAGGCGGTGGAGCGGGCGATATCTCGCCTGCGCGCTAACAGCGAGTTTATTCCGCTATGCGTTTCGGCTCTGGCCCGCGCCCGCGCTGACTGGCTCTACGGGATTAATATGACCCGCGCCTATACGCTGCTCGGCCGCAATGCCGGTTACCAGGGCGTGCTGTCGGTCGGGCGGGTGCAGACGCCGGTGCTGGGGCTGGTAGTGCGGCGTGACGAAGAGATTGAGAACTTTGTCGCCAAAGATTTCTTTGACGTCAAGGCGCATATCGTGACGCCGAAGGATGAGCGTTTCGTCGCCACCTGGGTGCCGAGCGATGCCTGCGAACCGTATCAGGATGAAGAGGGGCGTCTGCTGCATCGTCCGCTGGCCGAACACGTGGTGGCGCGCATTGCGGGCCAGCCAGCGCGGGTGACCGCCTACAACGATAAGCGAGATTCGGAGCCGGCGCCGCTGCCGTTTTCGCTTTCGACGCTGCAGATTGAGGCGGCGAAGCGCTTTGGCTTTAGCGCGCAAAACGTGCTGGATATCTGCCAGAAACTGTATGAAACCCACAAACTGATTACCTATCCGCGTTCGGACAGCCGCTATCTGCCGGAAGAGCATTTTGCCGGTCGGCATGCGGTTCTTAATGCCATCGGGGTTCATGCGGCGGATCTGTTGCCGCAGCCGGCGGTTGATCCGGAAATCCGCAACCGCTGCTGGGACGATAAAAAAGTTGATGCGCACCATGCGATCATCCCGACCGCCCGCAGTAGTCAGGTGAAACTGTCCGATAACGAACAGAAGGTGTATAGCCTGATTGCGCGCCAGTATCTGATGCAGTTCTGCCCGGATGCGGTGTTCCGCAAGTGTCAGATCGATCTTGATATTGCCAATGGCAAATTTGTCGCCAAAGCGCGTTTCCTCGCCGAAGCCGGCTGGCGCGCGCTGCTGGGTAACAAAGAGCGGGATGAAGAGAACGACGGTACCCCGCTGCCGGTCGTGGCAAAAGACGACGAGCTATTGTGTGAAAAGGGCGAAGTGGTGGAGCGGCAAACTCAGCCGCCGCGCTATTTTACCGATGCAACGCTGCTGTCGGCGATGACCGGGATTGCCCGTTTTGTGCAGGATAAAGAACTGAAAAAGATTCTGCGTGCGACTGACGGTCTGGGTACGGAAGCGACCCGCGCCGGGATCATCGAGCTGCTGTTTAAGCGGGGCTTTTTAGTTAAAAAGGGACGCTATATTCACTCCTCCGATGCCGGACGCGCGCTGATTCACTCCCTGCCGGAGATGGCTGCGCGGCCGGATATGACCGCTCACTGGGAGTCGGTACTGACGCAAATCAGCGAGAAGCAGTGCCGTTATCAGGACTTTATGCAGCCGCTGGTCGGCACGCTTTATCAGCTGATTGAGCAGGCCAGGAGTACGCCGGTGCGTCAGTTCCGCGGCATTGTCGCCCCGGGCGGCGGTAAAAAGAGTTTTAGCAAAGGTAAAAGCAAAGCGAAAACGAAAGACAAGAAGCCCGCCGCGGATTCCGCCACGGAAAACCCATAAAAAAACCCCGGTCTTCCGGGGTTTTTTTATGGTTGCCGCTCATACCGGGGGTTAAGGGACGGCGGCAGAGAACCACGACGTCTTAAATGACGCCCTGCGCCAGCATGGCATCGGCCACTTTGACAAAACCGGCGATATTGGCGCCGCGGACGTAGTTGGTCTGCTGCGCTTCGCCGCCGTATTCAACGCAAGCGTGGTGAATATCCAGCATGATGTGGTGCAGGCGGGCGTCGACCTTCTCGGCCTTCCAGCTCATACGGGCTGCGTTCTGCGCCATTTCGAGGCCGGAAGTGGCGACGCCGCCGGCGTTCGCAGCTTTGCCCGGCGCGAACAGCACGCCCGCTTCGAGGAACAGATCGGTGGCGGCGATGGTGGTCGGCATGTTAGCGCCTTCGGCAACGGCCTTCACGCCGTTAGCGATCAGCAGGCGCGCCGCATCGACATCCAGTTCGTTTTGCGTGGCGCAAGGCAGCGCGATATCCACAGGAACGGACCACGGCTGTTTGCCTTCGAGGTAGGTCAGACCATACTCGCGGGCGTAGTCGGCAACGCGGCCGTCGCGGCTGGCTTTGATTTCGCACAGACGGGCCAGTTTTTCCGGGGTAAAGCCGGCTTCATCGACAACGGTGCCGCTGGAGTCAGAGGCGGTGATCACGCGGGCGCCGAGGGCCATCGCTTTTTCGATAGCATATTGCGCCACGTTACCGGAACCGGAAACCGCCACCCGCATCCCTTCGAAGCCCAGGCCGTGACGCTTGAGCATCGCGTCGGTGAAGTACACCAGACCGTAGCCGGTCGCTTCCGGACGAATCAGACTGCCGCCGAAGGAGAGCCCTTTACCGGTGAACACGCAGGCGCTGTTGTTGGAGAGTTTACGCATCATCCCGGCCATAAAGCCGACTTCACGACCGCCCACGCCAATATCGCCTGCCGGAACGTCGGTGTCCGGGCCCAAATGGCGATACAGTTCGGTCATCAGCGCCTGACAGAAGCGCATCACTTCACCGTCGCTCTTACCTTTCGGATCGAAGTCGCTACCGCCTTTTCCGCCGCCCATTGGCAACGTAGTAAGGGCGTTTTTAAAGGTCTGTTCAAAGCCGAGGAACTTGAGAATCGACAGGTTAACCGATGGGTGGAAACGCATGCCGCCTTTATACGGACCAATTGCCGAGTTGAACTGTACGCGCCACGCGCGGTTAACCTGAACCTGATTACGGTCGTCGACCCAGACGACGCGGAACTGAATAGCACGCTCTGGTTCAACCAGACGTTCCAGCAAAGAGAGCTGGCGATAGCGCGGGTTTTCCTCAAGGAAAGGCCACAGCGTGGTCATAACTTCACGGACGGCCTGAGCAAATTCGGTTTGATGCGGGTCGCGCTGTTGAACGCGGGTGAGAAAGCTTTCCAGAGTGCACATCTGATCCATAGATATAATTTCCCCTTATGGTTGTGGTTGCATGTATACGCGTCACGTTACAGATTGCCTCGCTGCCCGCTTTGGGAGCGCTTCTGCGGCCGCCCGATGCAATCTGAATGATTTTGTATCTCTTTTTTTATTATTCGGCCCTTGAAAAGACCGATTTTCCGACTATAACACCGGCAATCATCAGGCAAGCAAGGAAAAATTATCCAGACAGGAAAATTTATAATCTGGCGTCAGTCATAACTAAAAACGATGATGCCAGTGGCAGGGAATTAACGGGGAAGATCGGCGGTGCGTTGGGCAATAAATGCGTTCAGCAGCGGAATATCTGCCGGAGCAAGGTCGAAGGCGAGGGCCTCTTGCGGCGTGCACCAGCGCAGCTGGCGATGATAGTGGGCGGTGGGGAGGCCGCTAAAGCGCGCCACCCACCAGGCGTGCAGGTGAATCAGGCGGCCGGAGACCTCCCGTTGATGGCTGGCGATATAGCGCTCAACCTCCGCCGTGATACCGAGTTCTTCCTGCAGCTCACGGATAAGCGCCTGCGGCTGGCTCTCGCCGGGTTCCACTTTGCCGCCGGCAAATTCCCACAGGCCGGGCTGATCGGCGTGGGGTGGGCGCTGCGCCAGCAGAATTTTGCCATCCTGTTCAATAATGGCGGCTACAACATCAAGCGTTTTTTGCATCTGAATCATCGTTCCGGGCAGGATAATGGCCTATTATCACCGCCTTTGTCTTTGCCAGACAACCTTTAGCCCCTCGGAGATATGTTGTGCTCGATAGTCATCTGCATCCTCGCCTGAAACCCTTGCTCAATGTTTGCGCCGCGCGGCTGGATCGCCTCGGCGTCTCAGCCGACGGCGTGACCCTGACGGGCTTCGCCATTGGCGTTCTGGCGCTGCCGTTTCTGGGACTTCGTTGGTACGGGGCGGCGCTGGCGGCGATTGTAGTGAACCGGCTTCTCGATGGGTTAGATGGCGCGCTGGCGCGTCGCCGCGGGTTGAGCGACGCGGGGGGATTTCTCGATATTTCCCTCGATTTTCTGTTTTATGCCCTGGTACCGTTCGGGTTTATTATCGCCGATCCGGCGCAAAACGCCGTGGCCGGAGGCTGGCTGCTTTTTTCTTTTATCGGAACCGGCAGCAGTTTTCTCGCCTTTGCCGCGCTGGCGGCCAAACATCAGATAGCCAACCCGGGCTACGCTCATAAATCGTTTTACTATCTGGGGGGATTGACGGAGGGGAGTGAAACCATCCTGCTGTTCGTGCTGTGCTGCCTGTTTCCCGCGCATTTCGCCTGGCTGGCGTGGCTGTTCGGCGCACTCTGCTGGCTGACCACCGCCACCCGTATTTACAGCGGCTACCTGACGCTAAAGCAGCTTCAGCGTCAGGCATAACGCGGTTACTGGCTGCTATCCGGACCGCGCACGCCGGTCTGCACCGGGTTTTTCGGATCGCTGCTCCATTCGTACCAGCCGCCATCGTACACCGAGACATTTTTCCAGCCCATCGCGCGGGCGTACATAAAGGTCTCTGAGGCGCGCCAGCCGGTGCCGCAGTAGAACGACACCTGCTGATCGGGACGAATATTCCACTGTCGCCACATGGCGGTTATATCCTCCGCGCTGCGCATGGTGCCGTCCGGGTTGTGGAAGTCTTCCATATGGGTGGAGTCGCTCCCGGCATGCCCCCAGCGGGCGCCGGCAATCTCGCCTTTGGGCTTGATATAGCTATAGCCGCTGGTGGTGCCGATAAATTCCGGCCACGAACGGATACTGACCAGCGACGCATCCTGACGATGGAGCAGCGCGCGCGCCTGCTCCATGTTCAGCATCAGCTGCGGCTGACCGGGGATCGGCGCGCCGAAGTCTGGCGCCGGTTTTTGTTCCGGCGGCATGCCGCGTTCGACCGGCAGACCGGCATCGGACCAGCTTTTCCAGCCGCCGTCGAGCAGACGCACGTCTTTCACCCCGGCATACAGCAGAATCTGCGCTACGCGGGCGGCGGCGTAGACGTCGCGGCCGTAGAGAATCACCGTGGTGTCATGACGAATACCCTGTTTCGCCAGCAGCGCTTTCAGCTGCGCATCGGAGACCTTATTCCACAGCGGTTCGCTTTCGACCTCGTTGGTGTCGATATATCCGGCGCCGGGAATATGATTCAGCAGATAGAATTTTGGCGCGCCCCAGGCCGCTTCAATCACTTTCCACTGTCCGGCCGGTGCGGCGGCTACCGTTTTACCCTGCTGCAGATCGTGCAGCCACTGCGGGTAAACCAGTTGCTCAAAGTGCGGCAGCTTTTGCAGGCGATCGGGCTGACTCAGCGCATCGCTTAGGGTACTGAGATGGGTAAACCCTACGGCCTGCAGGCGCGAGGCGACTTTCGCGTTGTCTGTCTCGCTGCCGTACAGCGCGACGGGGGTATCGGCCTGCAGCTGATGCTGTCTGGCCCACGCGCTAAGCTGTTCATCGTTCATGGCGCTGAGCCAGCTGGCGGAGAGATTCAGCGCCTGCGGTTCGTGACCCTGCGGGCCGTTGGCCTGTTGGGGCCAGCCGTTGTAGAACGCGCTCGGGCGGGTATCAATCGTGATACCGTGCTGGCCCTGGAGCGTGGAGAGCGTCAGCGTTGGCATGGTTTCAGCGGCGAAGGAGGTGGAAGCAGCAAGCCCGATCAGCAGGGCGAGTGCGGTCAATTGAGAAACACGTTTCATCGAAATGCCCGACAAGAGAAAATTGAGCGCACATTTTCCGCTGCTCCCGGCGGGAATTCTTTGCGATAACGCAGGTTAGCAGGGTTTTCATTGCCAGTTGCGCATATTCAGACAGCGGCCGCGGTCGGGAATATCGTCACTGTCGTGAGTCACCAGCACCGCCGGAATGGCGAGGCGCGCCAGCTCATCAAATACCCAGCGGCGAAAACCGGCGCGTAGTTCGGCATCCAGGCGATTAAACGGCTCATCCAGCAGCAGTGCCAGCGGGCGCGCCAGCAGCGCGCGGAGCAGGCTGACGCGGGCGCGCTGGCCGCCGGAGAGTGTCGCCGGATCGCGGGAACTGAACCCGGCCAGTCCGGCCCGTTCCAGCGCCTGCTGCACCTGAATTTTGCGCTCCGCGCCGCGGATGTCTGCCGGCAGCGCCAGCAGCAGGTTTTGCCCGACGCTGAAATGGTCAAACAGCAGCGCATCCTGAAACAAAATCCCAATCCGCCGCCGCTCAGTGGGGCGTTCATCGCAGCGTTCGTTGTTGAGCCACAGCTCGCCGCTGGCATGAAAAGGGGCCTCCAGCGCGCCAATCATCCAGGCGAAAAGCGTGGATTTGCCGCTGCCGGATGGCCCCATCAGCGTCAGCACTTCTCCCGGCGAGACGGAAAATGCGATTTCCTGCAGCAGGGGACGATGATGCAGCGTCAGGGTCAGGTTGTTTACGGTGAGCACTAGCGTAATCCTCGTCGATAGCGGCCTGCCAGCCAGGCCAGCAGGGCGGTCAGGGAAAAGACAATCGCCGGCAGCAGCAGTTGCCATAATGCCTGCGCGGCGAGCGTTGAGGTATCGCCGCCGCTGCTGAGCGCCACGGCTTCGCTGGTTAATGTCGGCGTCCGCCCAGCCCCCAGCCACAGGGTGGGCAGATACTGGGCAATGCTGACCGAGAAGCCGACGGCCAGCGCCATCAGCAGCGGGCGTACCAGCATCGGTAGTTTTACCCGCCAGACTCTTTGCCAGCGCCCCCAGCCAAGGGTTCGCGCTACCAGTTCCAGACGCGGATCGCGGTGACGCCACGCCGGACGCAGAACAAACAGCATCCACGGCACTACCCACAGCAGATGGCCCCACAAGACGGTGGCAAATTGCCCATCCTGCCAGGTATACAGCGCCAGTTGATACTGGCCGTCGGCCAGCGGCAGTGCGGGCAGAACCAGCGGTAGCCAGACCCAGCCATCGCCGCGGGAAGGGCCGCACTCCAGCCACAGCAGGCAGATAAGCGCCCCCGCCAGGCAGGCGAGAAGCGCCAGCCCCAGGCTGTTCGCCAGGCTATCGTTTAGCGCAGAGGCGCTCTGCGCCAGCGCCGCCAGCAACAGCGCGCAAAGCAGACCGCTCAACGGCAGGCCGATTGCCAGCAGCCGTCCGGCGAGGGCGCGCGGCTGCGGACGACGAATACCTCGCAGGTCAGGGATCTGTCGCTGCCAGAGACGCCATCCACCCCAGGCGCAAACCAGCAACCCTCCGAGTATGAGCAGTAACAGCAGGCTGGCGAGGGCGCCTTTCGCCTGCTGCATATCATCCCCCTGGTTTAACCATTGCCAGGCGAGTACGGCAAGCGTAGGCGGGTTGCCCGGCCCGATCACCAGCGCGACATCCACCGTCGACAGGCTCCACGCGGCGGTGGCCACCAGAACGATAGCCAGTGAAGGCAACAGCGTCGGCAATATCAGCCAGTTCAGACACTGCCAGCGGCCGTATCCCTGGCTTTTCAGGACCGTGGCCTGCTCCGCCAGACGCTTTTCGCTCAGAAGACCGTAGATCACCCACAGCAAAAATCCGCTCTCTTTGATGGCCATCGTCAGCCCCAGACCAATGCCATAGCGATCGGCCAGCGGAGAGCAAACGGAACAGATGCGATACAACCCGCCGCCTTCGGCGAAAAGGAGCAGCGCGCCGGTGGCAAAGGCGACGTGAGGCACCGCTAACAGGAGCGGCAGGCGTCCCGCCAGTTGTCGCCAGCCGCGGGAGGGCCAGAGCGCGGCGACGAGGGTCAGGCTTATCAGCAGCGCGCCGCCGAGCGCGAGGAGCGTGGAGATCAGGGTCGCCGCCAGCGCCTGCCAAATCTGAGGATCGGCGAACAGCGCCTGCCAGCAGGCGAGGCGGAACGCCGGGGCGATCATGAGCGCAATGGCCGGGAAGACGGGCAGGTAAATCAGCGCCATGATTCCCCAGGCCAGCAGAATCAGTGGGTACCGTAACGGCGCAGCCATTCCTGCTCCAGGGCATCAACCCAGGCCGCGTGGGGTTCCGCCAGTACCGGCGGCAGGTTCTGTGGAGTCAGCGCCTGCAGCGCCTGGCGCTGGTCGTCGGGTAAGCTCTGCGGGTTTAACACGCTGGGGTCGCCCCACACTGCCGGATCGGCTTTACGCAGCTGTGCCGCCGGGGAGAGCAGGAAGTTGGCCACCACTTTGGCGCCCGCCGGGGCGCGCGCATTGGCCGGAATGGTCACGAAGTGCACATTGCCGAGCATCCCGCGCTTAAAACCAAAGCCATAGCTGTCCTTCGGCAGCTCGCCGCTGACCGCTTTTTGCCGGGCATGCAGCGGGTTAAACGTCAGCGACAGGCGGAGCGTGCCGTTCGCCAGCATGGCATCCAGGCGGGCCGGCGAGCCTGGGAAGTCGCGCCCCTCCCGCCACAGCAGGGGATGAAGCCTATCGAGATAGCGCCACAGCGGTGCGGTGACGGCGGCAAACGTCTGCGGGTCCGGGGGGAGACGCAGCGCGTCCGGGCGTTCCGTCAGGTCAGACAACAACTGTTCGAGAAAGGCGGTACCGGTAAAGTCCGGCGGACGCGGATAGGTGACCTCGCCGCGATGCGCGGCGGCAAAGGTCAGCAGCGCCTCCGGGCTGTCAGGCGGCGTCGGCGTCTGCGTACGTCGGGCGATAAAGGTGAGCTGCGCGCTGCCCCACGGCGACTCTGCGCCTTCGGTCGGCAGGGAGAAGTCTTCACGCACCGGCTGGCGGGTATCAACATAGCGCCAGTTTGGCAGCGTCTCCGCCCATCCGGTTTGCAGCAGGCCGGCGGTTTTCAGGGTGCGGAAGTTCTCGCCGTTGACCCACAGCAGATCGACGGAGCCATTATGCGTGCGCCCGGCACGGGCTTCCGTTTGCAGGCGCTTTACCGTATCCGCGGCATCGGCGATATGCACAATGCGCAGGTCGATAGCATAATCGCGTTTCACCTCAGCGCTGACCCAGTCGAGATAGCGATTTACCGCCGGGTCGCCGCCCCAGGCATTAAACCAGACCGTCTGTCCGTGGGCCTGGCGAGCGATCTGTTGCCAGCTATCGTCGGCGTGAGCGGCAAGCGGGGCGCACAGCAGCGCCGCAAGCCAGAGTAAACAGTAGCGCATGATCTGCTCCTTATGATTTGTCGTCTTCTGAAGAGGTTGGCTGGCGGATCTGGCACAGGCCCTGCGCCGGGATCGCCATCGCGGAATTAAACCGTGCCGACAAATTTTGTAAGCCGATCAGCGCCGTGAGTTCGGTCAGGGCCTGGGCATCAAAGCGCGCCATCAGTTTGCCGCGCAGCGCATCGTTGACCGTTGGCGGCGTAAGGCTGGCGGCTTCGGCATACTCCAGCGCCAGACGTTCGTGTTCGCTGAACAACGGGCTCTGGCGCCAGCTGGCAACGGCGAGGAGTTTATCGTCGCTGCCGGTGCGTTCAGCCAGTTTCATGTTGGTGATGTCCACGCAAAATTCGCATAGACACATCTGAGCGACGCGGGCGCTGACCAGTGCACGCAGCACCGGATCAAGGGGCGAACGCTTGCGTTCAAGATAGCCGACAAACATCGACACCAGATAAAAGACCAGCGGAATACGTCCCCACCAGCGAATAGGGCTAAGCACCTCGCCATAGTGACGACGATGCAGCCAGGCCTGCGGGCGCAGGATCAGGGGGATGGTGCGCAGCGGCGGCAACCTCATCAGGATTTCCTCTTATGACGTTCGAGATAGCATGCTTTAGCTATAAAGATAATCAGCATCAGCGCAAACAGAACCGATAATGCGCTAATAAACCAGAATGTCCCGCCGGTTAACTGACTGCCCACCCACGAGTACACTAGCGTGGCGGGCAACTGGCCGATGCCGGTAGCAAACATAAACTGGCGAAAGCGAATCGACGTCAGACCCGCCGCATAGCTGATGGGATCAAAGGGGACAAACGGCAGCAGTCGACAGATCAACACCGTCTGTTGGCCGTAACGGTCGAAAAAGGCGTCCATACTGCGCAGCACCGTTTTTCCGGTCAGCTTTTCAACCGCTTCACGGCCCAGCACTCTGGCGATAAAAAAACACAGCGCGGCGCCGGCCATGGCGCTGGTCCAGGAAAGCGCAGCGCCCCAGAAGGCGCCGAACAATGACGCGTTGGCGAAGGTGATCAGAAAGGCGGGGAGCGGCGCCACGACAGCCTGCAGGATCATTAAGGCAAAGGAAACCAGTGCCGCCTGCGGTCCGTAGGCGTGAATAAAGCGCTCAATGGCGTGCTGATCTAATGCGGAAAAAGCCGCCAGGCTGTGCTGAATAAACGCATTCACGGCGGGGATACGCCACCAGGCGACGAGCGCGGCGACGGCGATGATGACCAGCGCCGCGCGACCATACCAGATGAGACGGGCGTTATTTTTCTTCATGGCTAACCTGCAGCGTGTCGGGATCGATCTGCCGCCGCCGGGCAAAGGTTTTGGCCCCCTGAATGAGGCTAAATAAGGCGAGGCCGGCCAGGCTCAGTTTCAGTATAAACCCCAACGTAATGCCCTCTCTGGCCAGTTCGCTCGCCATCAGGGTATAGATAAACAGCCCCGGCAGGGTCGTCAGGACCGATATCAGCATAAATGAGCCGAACGGAATGGCCGTCAGGCCATAGGCATAGTTTTGAATGTTGTACGGAAACAGCGGCACCAGGCGGGTAAATATCAGGAAATCAGTACCGCTGCGGGCAATACCGCGTTCAATAGCCTGAAAGGTCGCGGTATGTCCGGCATATGTCAGCAGCAGATCCCGACCCAGCCAGCGGGCCAGCAAAAAAGAGAGTGCCGAGGCCAGCGTGGCCGCACACAGCGATAACAGGGTGCCCCATACCGGGCCAAAGACTACGCCGCCGACCATCACCAGGATACTGCCCGGGATCAGGCACAGGGTTGCGACGATAAATAAGGCAACATAGAGCGTCCAGCCGAGCGGGCCGCTGTGTTGAATCAGCGACTGGAGATGGCGGAAGTGGGTGACCAGATCGACAAAGCCGGAGAAGGAGATAATCGCCACCGCGGCGCAGAGCAGGGCGAGAATCAGCAGCAGCTGAGATTCCGCTTTATGACGGCTTCTTTTGCATGGGGGTCTCCTGTTTTAACCGCGTTCCGTGAACCTCCGCCCCGGTCGCCAGGGCGTGCGCGACAGTATAATAAATGGCGAACTACAACAATGTCTTACCGCAGATTTATTGATTTTGCTCAGGATAAGCGGACTCTCCGCGGCCGTCAGGCCGGGAGAGTCGACGGAGAAAACGCGTTACGGTTTAAAGGTGGCCCACACCGGCGCATGGTCGGACGGTTTTTCCATACCGCGAATGTCGTAATCAATACCGGTTTCTACGCAGCGCTGCGCCAGCGGAGAGCTTGCCAGCAGCAGGTCGATACGCAGCCCGCGGTTATCGTCAAAGCCTTTGGAGCGGTAGTCAAACCATGAAAAACGATCCTGGTTGTCCGGGTTGGCCTGACGCCAGGTGTCAACCAGACCCCAGTCCAGCAACCGCGCCATCCACTCCCGCTCTTCCGGCAGGAATGAGCACTTACCGGTGCGCAGCCAGCGCTTACGGTTCTCTTCGCCAATGCCGATGTCGAGGTCGGTTGGGCTGATGTTCATATCACCCATGATCAACACCGGATTATCTTTGTTCAGCTCACTATCAAGATAGTTTTGCAGGTTCTGGTAGAACGCCGCTTTTGCCGGGAACTTGGTTTCGTGGTCGCGGCTTTCGCCCTGCGGGAAGTAGCCGTTGATCACCGTCACATTGCCGAAGGCGGACGGAATTTCCGCCATGATGATGCGGCGCTGGGCCTCTTCGCCATCGTTGGGGAAGCCGCGGCGTACGGCGACAGGCGTCTCTTTAGTCAGCAGCGCCACGCCGTAGTGCCCTTTTTGACCGTGGTAGAACACGTTGTACCCGAGCTTTGCCACCTCTTCGAGCGGAAACATGTCGTCGTGTACTTTGGTTTCCTGTAAGCCAATGACGTCAGGCTGATGTTTGTCGACGATGGCGGCCAGCTGGTGGGGGCGGGCACGCAGGCCGTTGATATTAAAAGAGAGAAATTTCATAGTCGCTGCCACTGTGCAAGGTGAATAGTGCAGGGATGGTAGCAGAAATTCGCCGGGCTGGCTGCCCGAAGGCATTTTATTGTGCCTGTTGTTCTGATTGGCGGCGCTGGCGTAACCAGCGTGCACCATTCCGGCGCACGCTGCGCTAAAAAAGGGCGGATATCTACAATAAATTTCGTAGAGGATCACAAATACAGAATTATATCTTACGGATGCATAAACTATCTGATTTATTCACTGTTATGGCCGACGGATAGGATATTTATTCACTATTTATGCATTTATTGTGCATAAAATGAAATCGTAACCTATTGATATTCCTTATTTGATTCTGATTTATGCATTTTCCCCTCTGGCTGGCACGAAGCGTGCAATCTACATTTACAGCGTAATAACCCATAATTTTTAACATTATTCATACTTTTTATTTACCGGAAGAGGTCGATATGTCTCAGTCAATTACGCGTAACAATTTTGATGAATGGATGATGCCGGTCTACGCGCCAGCGGCTTTTATTCCGGTACGCGGTGAAGGTTCACGCCTGTGGGATCAGCAGGGAAAAGAGTATATCGATTTTGCCGGCGGCATTGCGGTGAATGCCCTGGGACACGCTCACCCCCAGCTCATTCGCGCGTTGACGGAACAAGCAGGAAAGTTCTGGCACACCGGCAACGGATATACCAATGAGCCGGTCCTGCGGCTGGCGAAACAGCTGATCGATGCGACTTTCGCCGATCGCGTTTTCTTCTGTAACTCAGGCGCAGAGGCTAACGAAGCGGCGCTGAAGCTGGCGCGCAAATATGCTCACGACCGTTTCGGCAGCCATAAAAGTGGCATCGTCGCGTTCAAAAATGCCTTCCACGGTCGCACCTTGTTTACCGTCTCTGCGGGCGGCCAGCCGGCCTATTCCCAGGATTTTGCCCCGCTGCCGCCGCAGATCCAGCATGCTGTCTATAACGATCTCGAATCCGCCCGGGCGCTTATCGATGACAATACCTGCGCGGTGATTGTCGAGCCGATGCAGGGCGAAGGGGGCGTGGTGCCCGCCGATCCGGCTTTCCTGCGCGGCCTGCGTGAGCTGTGCGATACCCACCATGCGCTGTTGATTTTTGATGAAGTCCAGACCGGAGTGGGTCGCACCGGCGAGCTGTATGCCTACATGCACTATGGCGTCACGCCGGATGTCCTGTCGACGGCGAAAGCGCTGGGCGGCGGTTTCCCGATTGGCGCGCTGCTGGCAACGGAAGCCTGCGCCAGCGTCATGACCGTCGGGACGCACGGTACCACCTACGGCGGTAACCCGCTGGCCAGCGCGGTGGCCGGCGAAGTGCTGTCGATCGTCAATACGCCGGCGGTACTGAACGGCGTGAAGCAGCGCCACCAGTGGTTTACCGAGCGACTGAACGCCATTAACGCGCGCTACGGCCTGTTTAAGGAGATCCGGGGGCTGGGATTGCTGATCGGCTGCGTCCTCAATGATGCCTGGGCCGGAAAGGCGAAAGCCATCAGTACCCAGGCGGCGGAAGAGGGGCTGATGATTCTGATTGCCGGCGCGAACGTGGTGCGTTTCGCTCCGGCGCTCATTGTGAGTGAGGAAGAGGTCAAAACCGGGCTGGATCGCTTTGAGCTGGCCTGCCAACACTTCCTCGCGGGAGCGTCATCATGATGGTGATTCGTCCTGTAGTCGCCGAAGATCTGGCCGGTCTGATGACCCTGGCCGGTGAAACCGGCGGCGGCCTGACATCGCTGCCTGCCGATGAAAAGACGCTGGCGGCGCGGATTGAACGTTCGCAGCAAACCTGGCGAGGGGAGCTGCCAAAAAGCGAACAGGGCTATGTTTTCGTGCTTGAAGAGACCAGCAGCGGCGCGGTGGTGGGGATTTGCGCTATCGAAGTTGCGGTGGGGTTGAACGATCCCTGGTACAACTACCGCGTGGGGACGCAGGTTCATGCCTCAAAAGAGCTGAATGTCTACAACGCGCTGCCGACGCTGTTTCTCAGCAACGATCACACCGGCAGCAGCGAGCTGTGCACGCTGTTTCTCGACCCGGCCTGGCGTAAAGAGGGCAACGGCTATCTGTTGTCGAAATCGCGCTTCATGTTTATGGCCGCGTTTCGCGAGCACTTTAATGAAAAAGTCGTGGCGGAGATGCGCGGCGTGATTGATGAACATGGCTATTCACCGTTCTGGGAAAGCCTCGGCAAACGCTTTTTCGCCATGGAGTTCTCCCGAGCCGACTACCTGTGCGGGACCGGGCAAAAAGCCTTTATTGCCGCCCTGATGCCGAAGCATCCGCTGTATATCGACTTTTTATCCGATGAGGCGCGCGCGGTGATCGGCGAGGTGCACCCGCAAACGGCGCCGGCACGTGCGGTGCTGGAGAAAGAAGGGTTTCGCTACCGTAACTATATCGACATTTTCGACGGTGGGCCGACGCTGGAGTGCGACATTGACCGGGTGCGGGCGATTCGTAAAAGCCGGTTGGTGACCGTAGCTGAAGGGCAGCCCGCGCCGGGGGAATGGCCGCTATGCCTGGTTGCCAACGAGCAGTATCTGCAGTTTCGCGCGCTGCTGGTGCACGCCGATCCGGATACCGATCGCCTGCTGTTAAGCGCGCGCGAACTGGATGCCCTGAAATGCCATGTCGGCGACCGGGTGAGACTGGTGCGTCTGATTCCCGAGGAGAAAAAATCATGAGTTTATGGATCAACGGTGACTGGCAGAGCGGACACGGACCGGCGCGGACAAAAACCAACCCGGTCAGCCAGGCGCTGCTCTGGCAGGGTAATGACGCCGACGCCGGGCAGGTGGCGCTGGCGGTCAGTGCCGCGAGACGGGCCTTTCCGACGTGGGCCAGACAGCCGTTCAGCGTCCGTCAGGCGATAGTGGAAAAGTTTGCCGCGCTGCTGGAAGCGAACAAAACAGCGTTAACCGCCGTTATTGCCGCGGAAACCGGCAAGCCGCAGTGGGAAGCGGTAACGGAAATCAGCGCGATGATCAACAAAATCGCCATTTCCCTGAAGGCCTACCATAGCCGTACCGGTGAGTCGCAGACTGCCATGGGCGACGGCTCGGCGACGCTGCGCCATCGTCCGCATGGCGTGCTGGCGGTGTTTGGCCCATACAATTTTCCCGGCCATCTGCCTAATGGGCATATTGTGCCGGCGCTGTTGGCGGGGAATACGCTGGTGTTTAAGCCCAGCGAACTGACGCCGCACAGCGGTGAGGCGGTGGTGAGGCTGTGGGCCGAAGCGGGACTGCCGCCGGGGGTACTGAACTTGCTGCAGGGCGGACGGGAAACCGGCGAAGCGCTAAGCGCCCAACCGGATATTGACGGACTGCTGTTTACCGGCAGCTCGGCGACAGGCTTTCAGCTGCACCGCCAGCTCGCCGGCCAGCCGGATAAGATTCTCGCGCTCGAAATGGGCGGCAACAATCCGCTGATTGTCGACGACCCGCAGGATATTGATGCGGCGGTACATCTGACCATTCAATCGGCCTTTATTACCGCCGGACAGCGCTGTACCTGTGCTCGTCGCCTGTTAGTGAAGCGCGGCGAGAAAGGCGATGCGTTTCTCGAACGTCTGGTGACAGTGTCACAAACGCTGGTGCCCGACGCCTGGGATGCGTCGCCGCAGCCGTTCCTCGGCGGGCTTATCTCGCCACAGGCGGCGCAAAAGGTTCATCAGGCCTGGCTCGGGCACGTTGCTAAAGGCGGAAAAACGCTGCTGGAGCCGCGGCTGCTGCGGGCCGGAACCTCGTTGCTGACGCCGGGAATCATCGAGCTGACGACGGTGGCGGAAGTGGCCGATGAGGAAGTTTTTGGTCCGCTGCTCAGCGTCTGGCGCTATGACGATTTTGATGAGGCGATTACCCTCGCGAATGCCACCCGGTTTGGGCTTTCCTGCGGGCTGATTTCTGCCGAGCGCGAGAAATTCGACCGTCTGCTGCTGGAGGGGCGGGCCGGAATTGTTAACTGGAACAAACCGCTGACCGGCGCCGCCAGCACCGCACCGTTTGGCGGCGTGGGGGCCTCCGGTAACCACCGTCCGGGAGCGTGGTACGCGGCCGATTATTGCGCGTGGCCGATGGCAAGTCTCGAAACGCCGGAACTGACGCTGCCGGAGACCCTCAGTCCCGGTCTCGACTTCCTGCGAGGTGGCGGACGATGAAAGCCTTTGAGGTCAACTTTGACGGGCTTCCCGGTCTGACCCATCACTACGCCGGGCTCTCCTTTGGCAATGAGGCGTCGACACGGCATCGCTATCGGGTATCGAATCCACAGCTGGCGGCGAAGCAGGGGCTGAAAAAGATGAAGGCGCTGGCGGATGCGGGCTATCCTCAGGCCGTCATTGCGCCACAGGAACGGCCGAATGTTCCCCTGCTGCGCCGGCTTGGATTCAGCGGCAGCGATCCGCAGGTGATCGAGAAAGCGGCCCGTCAGGCGCCGGACCTGCTGTCGGCGGTGAGCTCGGCTTCGTCAATGTGGGTGGCTAACGCGGCGACGGTTTCCCCCTCGGCCGATTCGCTGGATGGCCGGGTTCACCTGACCGTGGCCAATCTGAACGATAAATTCCACCGCGCCAGCGAAGCGCCAACGACCGAAGCGCTGCTGCGCGCGATCTTCCCCGATGAACAGCGTTTTGCCATCCATCCACCCTTGCCGCAGGTGGCGCTGTTTGGCGATGAAGGGGCAGCGAACCATAATCGCCTTGGCGGCGAATATGGCGCGCCGGGCCTGCAGCTTTTTGTCTACGGCCGCCAGCAGGGGGGCGAGGGGGAAAGCCCGCGACGCTACCCGGCACGGCAGACGCTGGAAGCCAGTCAGGCGGTTGCGCGCCTGAATCAGGTTAACCCGCGGCAGGTTATTTTTGCCCGACAGAATCCGGCGGTGATTGATAAAGGGGTGTTTCACAACGATGTGATTGCGGTGAGTAATCGCCAGGTGCTGTTTTGCCATGAACAGGCGTTCGCCGATCAGCCGCAGCTAATGAGTCAGCTTGCCGGGCAGGTTGCCGGATTTACGCCCGTTATCGTACCGACCCACGCGGTAACGGTCGAAGAGGCGGTGGCGACCTATCTGTTTAACAGTCAGTTGCTGAGTAAGCCCGATGGAACGATGCGGCTGATCCTCCCCCGGGAGGCGCAGGAGCATCCTGGCGTCTGGCGCTACCTGAACACGCTTCTGGCGGCAGACAACCCGATTGATGAACTGCAGGTTTACGATTTACGCGAAAGTATGGCGAACGGCGGGGGACCGGCCTGTCTGCGCCTGCGAGTGGTATTGACGGAGGAGGAGCTGCGGGCGGTGAATCCGGCGGTGTTGATGAACGAGGCGCTGTTTGTGACCCTCAATGACTGGGTCGATCGTTACTATCGCGATCGTCTCACCCAGGCGGATCTGGCGGATCCACAGCTGCTGAGCGAAGGTCGCGAGGCTCTCGATCGGCTGACCCAAATCCTGCAGCTGGGTTCCGTTTATCCGTTCCAGCAGTCGCTGTGACTCTGTTTTCGTTATCAAGGAGGCGTCGTGGACGACTTTCTGGCATTAACTCTGGCGGGGCGTTTGCCCCACCATTTTCATGGCGAAACGGCGCATTTTCGCTGGCACTGGCTGGACTGCGGGGTATTGCAACTGACTCCGCATGCGCGCTGCGAGCGTTCGCTGGTTCTGTCCGCGGGTATCCACGGCAATGAAACCGCACCGGTGGAGATGACCCATCTGCTGCTACAGCAGCTGTTTAGCGGTGAGCTGCCGCTGCACTGGCGGCTGCTGGTGATCTTTGGCAACCCGCTCGCGTTGCGGGAAAATAAGCGCTACCGGGACAGCGATATGAACCGGATGTTTGGCGGGCGCTGGCAGCATTTTCCCGTCAGCGACGAAACGGCCAGAGCGCGTCAGCTGGAGCAGGTACTGACGCGGTTTTATGGTAGCGGAACGGGCAGCCGCTGGCACCTCGATCTACATACCGCGATACGCGGATCGCTGCATACGCGCTTTGGCGTACTTCCGGCGCGGGAAGCCCCGTGGGATGAGGGGTTTTTAAGTTGGCTGGGGGGCGCCGGGCTGGAGGCGCTGGTCTTCCATCAGCAGCCCGCGGGGACATTCACCCATTTCAGCGGCGAACGCTTTGCTGCGCTCTCCTGTACCCTGGAGCTCGGTAAGGCGTTACCGTTTGGCGCTAACGATCTGGCGCAATTTAACGTCACTCAACGGGCGCTAATGCGTTTGCTGGTGGGCGACCTGACGGTAGTTGACGCCGATCCGGTGCCGCTGCGCTATCGGGTGGTGCAGCAAATTACCCGTCATAGCGATGATTTTCGCCTCTATATGTCGGATCAGACGCTCAATTTTACCGCCTTTCCTGGCGGAACCTTGCTTGCTGAAGATGGCGATACCCGCTATGTGGTAGAAAAGGCACAGGAGTTTGTTCTGTTTCCTAACCCGTCTGTGGCGCGCGGGCTGCGAGCCGGGTTGATGCTGGAGCGTTTACCGTAGCCGCTAGCCGAATATTCTGCCGCTCATTCGGGCGGCTGTTTAATTTTGCATAGTCATCTTGTGCGCGTAATCTTATTTTTCCGTGCGCTGGTACCTGATTGCAGATTATTCCTGGATAAATGCTTTGTTTTTAATCTTTGCTGCTTTATAATCCATCAAAACCAATCAAAAACAATACGTTATATATTTTCTGTTGCAATTCTCTCCTTAATTTCCTTATTTTCTCCACAATTGGTGAGAAAATGTTTTTTACACTTTCATTGTTTTACTCTTGCTCTGACTAATTGACGATAAACGTCGTAAAGTTTATCTCGTCAACACGGCAACACGCCGTAAGAATAACTTAAAGTAAGGACTGGATATGAAGAAGATTACTGCTCTGTTTGTTGCCTCTACACTGGCTCTGGGTGCGGCTAACCTGGCTCACGCTGCTGATACCACCGCGACTCAGACCGAAAGCAAACCGATGATGCACCATAAAGGAATGCATGGCGGCCAGCACGAAATGATGTTCAAAGGGCTGAACCTGACCGATGCGCAAAAACAGCAGATCCGCGACATCATGAAGGGCCAGCGTGAAAACATGAAACGTCCGTCCCTCGACGAACGCCGCGCGATGCATGAGCTGATCGCCAGCGATACCTTCGATAAAGCGAAAGCGGAAGCGCAGATCGATAAAATGGAAGCGCAGCATAAAGCGATGGCGCTTTCCCGTATGGAAACCCAGAACAAGATTTACAACATTCTGACGCCGGAACAGAAAAAACAGTTCAATGCGAATTTTGAGAAGCATCTGACAGATCGCAAAGCGCCAGAAGGTAAAATGCCTGCACCAGCTGAATAACTCAGCGCTTTGAATGAAGACCGCCGGTCTTGCCCAACATACGCCGTCAGGCATTGGGCAGGACCGGCGGTTTTTTTTGTGCTAGCGAGGGGAGAGCGGATGCAGCGTAAAACGGCCGCTCAGCAGCGGTTTGCAGAGAATTTTATAGCCGTCATGATCAAAACCGGCCGGCTGGCGCGTTAAGGTCTCCGCCTGCTCCAGCGTCTCGACCGATCCCAGCCACAGCCAGTTATGAATGACGTGATAGTGGGTGAGGTCCGGGCCTTTCTCTTCCAGCGCGACGGCCCCAGGCCACGGCCAGCACACCAGCTGCAGCTGCGCCATCCGGGCGCGGAGTCTTTCATGATGCGCGGTAAGACTTTCCCGGCCACAGCAGGCGCCGGCGCAGCGCCCCAGCGCGTGCCGGAAACAGGCGCGCCCCGCAGTGAGCGTCTCCAGTCCCAGCAGCCCGTAGCAAAGATGATGCTCGTCAGCGAGGGTTTTCAGCGCCTGCAGCGCCGCCCGCCGGTTCGCGAACAGGCCATACAGATGATTCTGGCGGGAGAAATCCACCTCACGGGCGTACACCACCTGCGGGCGTGCGTCTTCCAACAGCAACGAGCAGAGCTGCTTATTACGCCGCAGGCGCTTATTAAACAGCGGCTGGCGCTCTTTAATTAGCTGCGCCTCCAGCAGCAGCGCCCCCAGCTCTCCCGCGGTACGCTGCCAGCTGATGCTTCGCGCCTGACGCAGCATGGCCGCCTCTTCAGGGGCACGCAGATGCGACAGCACCCGGCTGCGGAGATTCACGCTCTTACCGATATACAGCGGGAGTGTATCGCTTTCGCCGTGAAACAGATAAACGCCCGGCAGATTAGGCAGTGCCTCCACCCACGGACGCAGATGTTCGGGATATTCATAGATAGCCGCGGCGTCGAATTCCAGACGCGGGGCAGATTGCCTTCTCACTACACGGGCTCCTGATGCTGGTTATTTATCCAGTATAGCAGGGCGTTCAGGTAGCGAAAAGTGCAAAAAATAACCCCGGCGAGGGCCGGGGTCAGAGAAATGCGGCGAATGCGTTATTTTTTCCAGAAGTCATCGAAAACGGTGATCGGCGTCCGGCGCTTATGCTCGGTTTTCAGATACCAGCCTTCAATAATTCTGGCGATGCTCGCATCCAGCGTTTTGCCTTCCAGATAGTCATCAATATTGTCGTAGGTCACGCCCAGCGCAGCTTCATCCGGCAGAGACGGGCGGTCGTCTTCCAGGTCGGCGGTCGGCAGTTTCTTATACAGATGCTCCGGGCAGCCCAGCAGCGCCAGCAGCTGCTTACCCTGGCGCTTATTGAGACGGAAGATAGGGTTGATATCCGTACCGCCGTCACCGTACTTGGTAAAGAAGCCGGTAATCGCCTCAGCCGCATGGTCAGTGCCTACCACCACGCCGTGGGTCATCCCGGCAATACTGTACTGCGCTTTCATGCGTTCACGGGCTTTCTCATTGCCGCGAACAAAGTCGCTGAGCTCAATACCGGCTTCCCGCAATGCCTGCTCGCTGGCCAGTACGGCACCTTTAATATTCACCGTCAGCACCCGATCCGGCTGGATGAAGGCGATCGCATCCTGGCAATCCTGCTCATCCGCCTGGACGCCGTAAGGCAGGCGTACGGCAATAAACTGCAGCTTTTCATCGCCGGTTTCGGCACGCAGTTCATTGATCGCCTGCTGACAAAGTTTGCCTGTCAGGGTTGAATCCTGGCCGCCGCTGATTCCCAGAACCAGTGACTTAATAAAAGGGTAGGTCTGCAAGTACGACTTCAAAAAGTCCACGCTGCGGCGAATTTCACCCTCAGCATCGATCTGGGGCTTTGCACCCAGCGCCTGAATAATTTCTTGTTGTAGCGTCATCGCGCCCTCCGGAAAGTGAATCTGTTTGGCTGCCAGTAGGGGTTAAAGCTACCTCTTTGCCGGGAAAACGACAAGGATCACAGAATTGAGTGGTGCAAAAGAAAGCAATCAATGACATAGGATTTTTTTATTAGAAAGAGCTTAAATTTGCCCCTTTTGTACCTTCGGCTTGAAAAATAACGGTATTTATTCCAGGCTTATTAACACGCAGAATAAAAGAGGACGCAATATGAACAAGAATTTATCAGGATTTCTGGGCGCAGCAGCAGTTTTGACCATGCTGGCAGGTTGTACGGCTTACGATCGTACCGCCGATCAGTTCACTCAACCGGTCGTCAAAGATGTCAAAAAAGGGATGACCCGGTCACAGGTTTTACAGATTGCCGGTAAACCCTCTTCTGAGGTCACCATGATCCACGCACGCGGAACCTGTCAGACCTATATCCTGGGTCAACGAGATGGTAAACTGGAGACCTACTTTGTTGCCCTCGACGATACCGGTCGCGTCATGAACTCCGGCTACCAGACCTGTGCGGAGTACGATACCGACCCGCGCAACAGCAAGTAATGCAACATGCTGAGATCTACGAAAGCCCGACCATTGGTCGGGTTTTTTTATGATGGCTAATGCTTATTTAATTGCGCGAATTATTTGGGGGAAATGTGAAGGTAGTCAAAACACGAGGTCAATGAGAGACAATTTTGATTAACCAGGAATTATCCAGGCCCCGCACGATGCCGTATACTCAATGCATAAACAATACTAATTGAATGATTACCTGTCTTCGCCGGCTTTCAGACAGAAGGTGCTACTGAAGCCGCCAGGTCTCACAAATTGAGGAAGCGCTCATGGAAAAGAAACACATCTATTTGTTTTGCTCGGCTGGAATGTCTACTTCACTGCTGGTCTCTAAAATGCGTGCACAGGCGGAAAAATATGAAGTGCCGGTCATCATTGAGGCCTATCCTGAGACACTTGCTGGAGAAAAAGGCCCTGAAGCCGATGTCGTATTATTAGGTCCACAAATTGCGTATATGCTTCCGGAAATTCAGCGGCTGTTGTCGAATAAGCCGGTGGAAGTTATCGACTCTGTGCTTTATGGCAAAGTCGATGGGTTAGGTGTACTAAAAGCGGCCGTTGCGGCCATTAAGAAAGCTGCTGCACAATAATTTAATTTTAAAACTCAATATCTTTTTTGTTTTCGCTGAGTCAACAGTGCGCTAAAGCATTATCTGATTTTCGGCATAGCGAAAGGTGAGAGTTTATTTTCCCGTCAAAGAGTAATTTCATACATCTATGCCGTAATGATTCGATTACGGCTTTTAAGGGTATTTGCTATGAGTAAAGTGATTGACTCGCTTGAAAAGGTACTCCTTCCTTTTGCAGTTAAAATAGGAAAGCAACCGCACATTAATGCGATTAAAAACGGCTTTATTAAATTAATGCCGCTGACCCTCGCGGGGGCCATGTTCGTATTAATCAACAACGTTTTTCTGAGCTTTGGTGAGGGGTCTTTCTTCTATTCAATGGGTATTCGCCTGGATGGTTCGACCATTGAAACGTTAAATGGCTTTAAGGCTATCGGCGGCAACGTTTATAACGGGACGTTAGGGATAATGTCGCTGATGGCGCCGTTCTTTATTGGCATGGCACTGGCTGAAGAGCGTAAAGTCGATCCGCTGGCTGCGGGGCTGTTATCGGTCGCTGCCTTTATGACCGTTACACCTTACAGCGTGGGCGAGGCCTATGCGGTCGGCGCAAACTGGCTGGGTGGGGCAAACATTATCTCGGGCATGATTATTGGCCTGCTGGTGGCGGAAATGTTCACCTTTGTTATCCGTCGCAACTGGGTTATTACCCTGCCGGACAGCGTACCGTCCTCGGTATCACGCTCATTCTCAGCGCTGATCCCGGGCTTCCTGATCCTCTCCGTATTCGGCATTATCTCCTGGCTGTTGGCCAACCATGGCAGCAACTTCCACCAGATCATCATGGACTCCATCTCCAGACCGCTGGCGTCGATGGGCAGCGTGGTGGGCTGGGCCTACGTTATCTTTAACTCCCTGCTGTGGTTCTTCGGCGTACACGGGTCTCTGGCGCTGACCGCACTGGACAACGGCATCATGACCCCGTGGGCGCTGGAAAACATCGCGCTGTACAACCAGTACGGTTCCGTTGAAGCCGCTATCGCTGCGGGCAAAGAGTTCCACTTCTGGGCCAAGCCGATGCTCGACTCCTATATCCTGCTGGGGGGGTCCGGGGCCACGCTGGGTCTGATTATCGCCATCTTCATCGGCTCACGCCGCGCAGATCACCGCCAGGTGGCGAAACTGGCGCTGCCATCAGGCATCTTCCAGATTAACGAGCCGATTCTGTTTGGTCTGCCGATTATCATGAACCCGGTGATGTTTATCCCGTTCGTCCTGATTCAGCCGATTCTGGCGGCGATTACGCTGGCTGCTTACTCGATGGGGATTATCCCGCCGGTGACCAACCTGGCGCCGTGGACCATGCCTACCGGCCTCGGGGCGTTCTTTAACAGTAACGGGAGTATCGCCGCACTTTGCGTGGCGCTGTTCAACCTGTGTGTGTCGGTGCTGGTTTACCTGCCGTTCGTCGCGGTCTCCAATAAGGCACAGGCGGTTATTGAAGAGCAGGAAAGCGAAGAAGATATCGCTAACGCGCTGAAATTCTGATGTCGAGCGGTACGGGAGCTTTCCCGTACCGCCTGAGAAATGAGGAAATACTATGTTTGATCTGGACAATATCGAAGCGGTTGACGCACCTGAGAATGACCTCGAAGAGGTGGTGATGGGGCTGATTATCAACTCCGGACAGGCCCGTAGCCTGGCATATGCTGCACTTAAGCAGGCCAAGCAGGGAGATTTCGCCGCCGCTAAAAACATGATGGAGCAGTCGCGAATGGCGCTCAGCGAAGCGCATCGCGTGCAGACGCAGCTCATTGAAAGCGATGAAGGCGAAGGCAAAATGAAGGTCAGTCTGGTACTGGTTCATGCGCAGGATCATCTGATGACCTCAATGCTGGCGCGTGAGCTGGTTGCCGAATTGATTGAGCTGCATGAGAAGGTACAATAGGCCATCAACACGATGAGGCAGCCAAAGATGATAACCACCGAAATCAGTACCGCACGGGAACAACAGCTTTTCAACGGGAAAAATTTTCATGTGGTTATCTACAACAAAACGGAGAGCGTAAGCGGGCTTCACCAGCATGATTATTACGAGTACACCATCGTTTTAACCGGGCGCTATTATCAGGAAATCAATGGCAAACGGGTGTTGCTGGAGCGCGGGGACTTTGTCTTTATCCCGATGGGGTCGCACCACCAGAGTTTTTATGCTTTTGGCGCGACTCGCATCCTTAACGTCGGCATCAGCAAAAGTTTCTTTGAGAAACACTATCTGCCGCTGCTGCCGTTTGGTCTGGTTGCTTCGCAGGTCTACGCGGTAAAAAGTACCTTTCTCAGCTACATCGAGTCGGTTATCGCTTCGCTGAACTTTCGCGAAACTGAGTTTGACGAATTTATTGAGCTGGTCTCGTTTTATACCATTAACCGTTTACGGCATTATCGCGAGGAGCCGGTGCAGGATGTCATTCCGCAATGGCTGAAAAATACCGTCGAAGATATGCACGATAAGCTGAAGTTTGGCGAAGGCGCGCTGGAGAATATGGTCGCGCTCTCCGGGAAAACGCAGGAATATTTAACCCGGGCAACCCAACGCTATTATGGTAAAACGCCGATGCAGATTATTAATGATATTCGCATCAATTTCGCCAAGAAACAGCTGGAAATCACCAACTACTCGGTAACCGATATTGCTTACGAATCGGGGTACAGTAGCCCAAGTCTGTTTATTAAAACATTCAAGAAGCTGACTTCGTTTACGCCAAGCAATTACCGAAAACAACTGACCAGCATTAATTAACCGGAGCGGAGTGTTCCGCGCCAGGACATATTCAATTTAACTTTCCGTCTCCAGGCGGAGGGTGGGCTACGTACAATTCGTAGTGCCCCAAGGGAGAATATAATGAGCCAGAAATTAAAAATTGTCACTATCGGCGGCGGCAGCAGCTATACCCCGGAATTACTGGAAGGGTTTATCAAACGGTATCACGAACTGCCGGTAACAGAATTGTGGCTGGTTGATGTAGAAGAAGGGCAGGAGAAACTCGATATTATCCATGCGCTGTGCCAGCGTATGGTGGAAAAAGCGGGCGTGCCGATGAAAGTCTACAAAACGCTGGATCGCCGCGCCGCGCTGGAAGGGGCTCATTTCGTCACCACGCAGCTGCGGGTTGGCCAGCTGAAGGCGCGTGAAAAAGATGAACGTATTCCGCTCAGTCACGGCTATCTCGGTCAGGAGACTAACGGCGCCGGCGGTCTGTTTAAAGGTCTGCGTACCATTCCGGTGATTTTTGATATCGTGAAGGATGTACAGGAGATCTGCCCGGATGCCTGGATCATCAACTTTACCAACCCGGCGGGGATGGTTACCGAGGCGGTGTATCGCCACACCAACTTTAAGCGCTTTATCGGCGTGTGTAATATTCCGATCGGCATGAAAATGTTTATCACCGATGTGTTGCAGCTGACCCCGGAAGATGAACTGCATATCGATCTGTTTGGTCTCAATCACCTGGTGTTCGTTCGCGATGTGCTGGTGAATGGCAAATCGCGCTTCGACGAACTGCTCGATGGCGTTGCCTCCGGTACCCTGAGCGCCAACTCGGTGAAAAATATCTTCGATTTACCGTTCAGCGAAGGGCTGATCCGCTCGCTGCGCCTGATTCCGTGCTCCTATCTGCTCTACTACTTTAAACCTAAAGAGATGCTGGCCATCGAAATGGGCGAGTATTACAAAGGCGGCGCGCGCGCCCAGGTGGTGCAGAAGGTAGAAAAACAGCTGTTTGAGCTGTATAAAAACCCGGATCTGAAGGTGAAACCAAAAGAGCTGGAGCAGCGCGGCGGCGCCTATTACTCCGATGCGGCCTGTGAAGTGATCAATGCTATCTACAATGACAAGCAGGCCGAGCACTACGTTAACATTCCGCATCATGGCCATATTGATAACATCCCCGCGGACTGGGCGGTGGAAATGACCTGTACGTTGGGGCGCGAAGGGGCAACGCCGACACCGCGCATCACCCATTTTGATGAGAAAGTGCTGGGGCTGATTTATACCATCAAAGGCTTCGAAGTGGCGGCCAGCCAGGCGGCGATGAGCGGTGAGCTGGACGATGTGTTGCTGGCGCTCAATTTGAGCCCGCTGATTCACTCTGACCGCGATGCTGAGCAGCTGGCGCGCGAAATGATCCTCGCGCACGAAAAGTGGCTGCCCAACTTTGCCGCGACAATCGAGAAACTGAAAGCGTAACGGGAGAGCTGATGGAACGCGTGTTAATCGTTAATGCCGACGATTTTGGCCTGAGCAAAGGTCAGAACTACGGCATTATTGAAGCCTGTAAAAATGGCCTGGTCACCTCAACAACGGCGCTGGTTAACGGGGCGGCGATTAGCCACGCGGCCCAGCTGAGCCGCTGCGTGCCGGAGCTGGGGGTCGGGATGCATTTTGTCCTGACTCTGGGGGAACCCTTGTCGGCGATGCCGGGGCTGACCCGCGAGGGGCGCCTGGGGAAGTGGATTTGGCAAATGGCGGAAGAGGATAGCCTGCCGCTGGATGAAATCGCGCATGAGCTGGAGTGTCAGTATCGTCGGTTTATCGAGCTGTTTGGCTGCGAGCCGACGCATATCGACAGCCATCACCATGTGCATATGATCGCCCGGATTTATCCCATTGTTGCCGCATTTGCGCGCGAGAAGGGGGTGGCACTGCGTATTGACCGTCAGCTCGCTCAGCGTGACAAACTGGCGCAGGATGCTGCGCGCAGCAGCGACGGTTTTGCCAGTGAGTTCTACGGCGAGGCCATCTCGGAGGCGCTGTTTTTACAAACTCTGGATGCCTCTATCCAGCGGGGCGAATCGTCTCTGGAAGTAATGTGCCACCCGGCGTTTGTTGATAACACCATCATGGGCAGCGCCTATTGTTACCCGCGGCTGGCAGAGCTGGAGGTGCTGACCTCGGCCTCACTCAAGTATGCGGTTGCCGAACGCGGGTACCGTTTAGGGACCTACCGCGACGTTTAACGCGGGTGGAGGGGAAGCGCCCGGCTTCCCCTGATTGCGCCCGTTCACCGGACATCCGGCGAGCGGGATCCCGCGCGGTCCTTTTCTGTCAGGCCGGAATAGTCGCCGTTTTACCGGCGCGCGACCATACCCGATGCGCCGCCATCAGCGCGAACAGCGTATCCATCGCCGGAGCGTCAATGGCGTCCGTCTCGACAACGCCTTCCTCCCCCTGACTGGCGACCTGCAGCAGGGCCTTAAACTGGCGTCCGTCGCCCGCCAGCACGATCGGTTTTAAATGCTTATAGGCCTCCAGCAGGTAGTAATGCAGCTCCCCGCTGTTGCTGAGAAGGGACAAGTCGCCGCCCGGGACGATGACCGCATCGACCGTCAGCGACGGCGAACCGCTAAAGGTCCCGGCGATGGGCAGCCGCGTGCCGTCATCGGCAATCACTTCCCCCATCCGTGAATAAAGCAGTCGCGCATGAACCCCTTTCGCCTTCAGGGATTGCAGCAGGGTCAGCACATCCTGCGCTACCGGGCGATCGTTGAGCAACACGGCGACGACGCGGCCCTTGATCTCCCCGCCGGGGATAGAATACAGGCTCAGGCTGGGATCCTTTTTCACCCCGTTAACGTCCGGCGGCGGCGTGATCTTGCACTGCTCGTCGCTGAGCGTGATGCCTAAATTTTTGCCAACGGCCTGCGCCAGCGGGATATCGATGTGCGCCAGCTGGTCAACCACCCGTTCGCGGATCCATACCCGGACCACTTTGCTTAACTCAAAGCTAAAGGCATCAATAATATGCTGCTGCTCAACCGGCGTCTGGCTGCGCCAGAACAACAGCGGGTGGGCGTAATACTCGGCGAACGAGGGGCTACGCTGGCGAATTTTCTCACCGTCGACGCGCTCGGCGTACGACTCAAAACCGCCGCGCTTAGGGGCCGGTGGCGTTTCGCGCGGCCAGTTATCATTGATCGAGTTTGGCTCGTAGTTGGCGGGGTTGGTATCAATATCCATCCGGTGCATGCCGTCACGCTGGAAGTTGTGATACGGGCAGGTGGGTTTGTTAATCGGGATTTCATGGAAGTTAGGCCCGCCCAGACGGCTAATCTGCGTATCGGTATACGAGAAAAGGCGGCCCTGCAGTAACGGGTCGTTGCTGAAATCTATCCCCGGTACGATATGGCCTGGGTGGAACGCCGCCTGTTCGTTTTCGGCGAAGAAGTTATCCGGATTGCGGTTAAGCACCATTTTCCCGACCCTCTGTACCGGAACCAGCGCCTCGGGGATCAGCTTGGTGGGATCCAGCAGATCGAAGTCAAACGCCTGTTCATTCTCTTCCGGGATCAGCTGCAGACCCAGCTCATACTCCGGATAATCGCCGGCTTCTATCGCTTCCCACAGATCGCGGCGATGGAAATCCGGATCCCGACCGGTCAGCTTTTGCGACTCATCCCAGAGCAAAGAGGCTTTACCGGCCAGCGGTTTCCAGTGAAAACGGACAAAGGTGGCCTTACCGTCGGCATTGATCAGGCGGAAGGTGTGAATACCAAATCCTTCCATAGTGCGATAGCTGCGCGGTATGCCGCGGTCGGACATCGCCCACATCACGTTATGTAACGTTTCCGGCTGCAGCGAGACGTAATCCCAGAAGGTGTCATGGGCGCTTTGTCCCTGCGGGATAGCCCAGTGCGGTTCAGGCTTCACGGCATGAACGAAATCGGGGAATTTCAGCGCATCCTGGATGAAGAAGATCGGCGTGTTGTTCCCGACGAGGTCAAAAATGCCTTCATCGGTATAAAATTTGGTGGCGAAGCCGCGAATATCGCGCACCGTATCGGCCGAGCCGGCGCCGCCCTGGACGGTAGAGAAGCGTACGAATACCGGCGTTTTCCTCGCGGGATCGCAGAGAAAATCGGCTTTCGTGACGTCGCTCAGGTTGCGGTAGGGTTGAAAATAGCCGTGCGCCGCCGATCCGCGCGCATGGACGATGCGCTCCGGGATCCGCTCATGGTCAAAGTGAGTAATTTTTTCACGCAGAATAAAGTCTTCCAGCAGCGTGGGTCCCCGGTTCCCCGCGCGGAGCGAATTCTGATCGTCGGCAATACGTACCCCCTGATTGGTGGTCAGGGGGACGTTTTCGCTGTCTTTGCGCTGCTGCGCCAGCGCGTCAAGTTTGCTGCTGTGGATATCGGGCGCTTTGAGGCTTCCCGGTGCGCTGGGTTCTTCCCCAGGCGCCGTGGGATGCGGCGTCGGGCGCCATGATTGATCATCCGGAGCCAGAGCATCCAGACCGGGCTGTGCTTCGCTGGCGTCGTGAGGCGCTTTGTGGTTTTGTGGTTTATGGTTCTTATCAGACATTGCTCGTCTCCTGTTTTCATTACTGAAAAATGGTCGTTGCGCTACCAAAACCCTTCTAACTATAGAACATCTCACCAGATGAGCCGCCTGGAGGCGTGAAAACTATCGCCCGGCGGCAGAACACACGTAAGGGGCGACGACAGGCAGGGCAATCGGCTATGATAGCCGTTTCTGTTTCCCGCTTTGTTTAGTGAATCTATTGGTTATGAAAACACTTCGCCAACAAAACCGCCCTGTCATTAGCTACGTGCCTCGGGTGGAACCCGCCCCTCCGGAACACGCCGTCAAAATGGACGGTTTTCGCGATGTGTGGCTGTTGCGCGGCAAGTATGTCGCCTTTGTGCTGATGGGTGAACATTTCCGCCGTTCGCCAGCGTTTAGCGTCCCGGAAGCGGCGCAGCGCTGGGCCATGCAGATGCGCCAGGAAGGCGAAATTACCTCATGAAAGGGTAGCGAGAAATAAAAAAAAACCGCAGATAGCTATCTGCGGTTTTTTTTGTGCCCGTTAGCTTAGCGATGCGCCAGCTCGGCGTCTTCTTCGCTGTCGAGAATCGTTTTGTCGGTCTGGCGCAGCCATTGGCTGGTCAGAGTACCGGCGGTCATTGAGCCGTTCACGTTCAATGCCGTACGGCCCATGTCGATCAGCGGTTCGACGGAAATAAGCAGCGCTACCAGCGTCACCGGCAGGCCCATGGCCGGCAGGACGATCAGCGCTGCGAACGTTGCGCCGCCGCCGACCCCCGCAACCCCAGCGGAGCTTACGGTGACGATGCCGACCAGCGTGGCGATCCACAGCGGATCAAACGGGTTGATACCGACGGTCGGGGCAACCATGACGGCCAGCATCGCCGGGTAGAGACCTGCACAACCGTTTTGACCGATAGTCGCGCCAAAGGAGGCTGAGAAGCTGGCGATGGATTCCGGTACGCCCAGACGGCGGGTTTGCGCTTCGACATTCAGCGGAATCGATGCGGCGCTGGAGCGGCTGGTGAAGGCGAAGGTCAGTACCGGCCACACCTTGCGGAAGTATTTCAGCGGGCTCACGCCGTTAATGGCCAGCAGCAGACCGTGAACCACAAACATAATGCCCAGGCCAAGGTAGGAGGCAATCACGAAGCTGCCGAGCTTGATGATGTCCTGCAGATTGGAACCGGCCACCACTTTGGTCATCAGCGCCAGCACGCCGTACGGCGTTAACTGCATGACCAGACGTACCAGCTTCATCACCCAGCTCTGCAGAGTGTCGATGGCGGTCAGGACGCGCTGGCCCTTTTCAACGTCATCTTTCAGCAGCTTCAGCGCCGCGACGCCGAGGAAGGCGGAGAAGATAACGATGCTGATGATCGAGGTCGGGTTCGCACCGGTCAGGTCGGCAAACGGGTTCTTCGGTACAAAAGAGAGGATCAGCTGCGGTACGCTCAGGTCGGCGACTTTACCGACATAGTTGCTCTGAATCGCATTCAGGCGCGCGGTTTCCGCGCTGCCCTGCACCAGACCTTCGGCCGTCAGGCCGAACAGGTTGGTCACCAGCACACCGACCAGCGCTGCAATCAGCGTGGTGAACAGCAGGGTACCGATGCTCAGGAAACTGATTTTTCCCAGCTGTGAGGCATTATGCAGGCGAGCAACGGCGCTGAGAATAGAAGCGAAAACCAGCGGCATGACGATCATCTGCAGTAGCTGGACATAGCCATTACCGACGATATTGAACCATTGAATGGAGTCTTTCAGCACCTGGCTGTCGGAACCATAAATCAACTGCAGCGCCAGGCCGAACACGACGCCAATGACGAGGCCGAGCAGTACTTTTTTGGCGAGGCTCCACTGTTTGTGGCGGGTTTGCCCCAGCGCAAACAGCAAAACCGCGAACACGATAACGTTCGCTACTAATGGAAAATTCATCCCCGTTCTCCTGATAGGTTTTTATCCGGCTGGTCTGTTACCAGCTCTAATGGCGCAAGGTTAGCAGAAGAGGAATTCATTACTTATATTCAAATGGAATGGTTTATAACTATTTTGATTCTTTTGCCTGTTTATCGTCCGGTCTGGTGACTAATAAAACGATTAAAGGTGATCTGCAGTGAATTAATCATCCCCGAAGACCAGCGCACGGCGCTGTTCTCTGCGAAAGTTTGTGGCATCCATACGGCATAAACGAACAGCGCCATACACAGCGCCCGCTCCAGCTGGTTGCCTTTACGCGGCGCGAGGATCGGCAGGCGGAAGCGCCAGCGGCAGGGCCACAGCAGCGGTACCCCCGCCGGGGTGAGCATATCGGCAAGAATATGGCTGAGATAGCCCAGTACCAGCCCCTGCACGGCATCGGCGGGCACGAACCAGCTTTCCGGCACTTTCAGATAAAACAGCGTGATAGCGCCAAAAACCGCCAGCAGGCTATGGGTGAACCCGCGGTGGCCAAAGGCGCGGGCGACGGGCTTCGATATCCAGCTTAGCCGCTGCCCGAGAAAGGACTTCGGATGATCGATATCCGGCAGCAGGCAGGTCAGTACCGCTGAGGGAACAATATGCCACCAGTCACCCTGTGCCAGTACGGGGGTTAATTCCGCATTTTTCGCAAATACCGCACAGGCGATAGAAAAGAAGAGATGGCCTTCCGCCGTCATGATAAAAACCCTAAACTGTCAATTCATACAGTATAGGGTTTTTATACAGTGTGTGAAAGAGGTGACGGTGTAACTCTTTGTCACAAAACTATTAACGTGCCAGCCAGCCGCCATCAACCGCCAGCGTATATCCATTGATGTAATTCGCAGCCGACGACGCCAGGAACACGACCGGGCCCTGTAAATCATCCGGGACGCCCCAGCGCCCGGCCGGGATACGGTCGAGGATCTCTTTACTGCGATCGGCATCATCGCGTAACTGCCGGGTATTATCGGTGGCCATATACCCGGGGGCGATGGCATTGACGTTGATATTCTGCCCGGCCCATTCGTTGGCCATCAGGCGGGTTAAACCGAGCACGCCGCTTTTTGAGGCCGTATACGAGGGGACGCGAATCCCGCCCTGAAACGAGAGCATGGAGGCGATGTTAATGATCTTTCCGCCGCTGCCCTGCTGAATAAACTGCCTGGCGACCGCCTGCGATAAAAAGAACACCGACTTGAGGTTGAGATTGATGACGTCGTCCCACTCTTTTTCGCTAAAGGTGAGCGCATCGGCGCGGCGTATTGTACCGGCATTATTAACCAGAATGTCCACCCGGCCCATGGCGGAGACGGCTTGCGCGACGATGTCGGCGATGGCATCCTGGCGGCTGAGGTCAGCCTGAATGGCGGTGAATCGACGCCCGAGCGCCAGGACCTGTTCGGCCGTTTCATGTGGGATCTTGCGATTGACGCCGACGATATCGCAGCCGGCCTGGGCAAGGGCCAGGGTCATTCCCTGGCCCAACCCGGTGTCACATCCCGTCACGATGGCGACCTTACCCGTCAGGTCGAAGGTGTTAAGTACCATATGCACCTCTGTCTGCTGATTTATGCGTTTAATCACGCCGTTTTTTCAAGCATAGAGGGTGCTGAGCGGAAAAACAATTAAAAATGAAACATCGTTTTATTTTTGTGATGATTCAACCGCTGTGCGCCGATCGCTGGTCGGAAAGCAGGCCGCAGAGCTCGCTGGCGCTGAGTGACTCCAGCGTCGTAAGCTTCACGTCTGCCAGCACAAAACGCGGATCGTGGCGATTTTCCTCGGCCGGAACGACAATAGAGCGCATGCGGGCTGCCTTACTGGCGATCATTCCGTTGACCGAATCCTCCAGCGCGACGCAGGCCATCGGGTCCACGCCCAGACTGGCGGCGCAGTTGAGATAGACCTGAGGATGGGGCTTGCTGTACGGCAGTGATTCTGCGGAGGCAAGGGCGTCAAACTGCTCGCGCAGCTCGAACATGGTGAGGACCTTTTCCAGCATTCGCAGCGGCGAGGCCGATGCCAGGCCCACTTTCAACCCTTGTGCCTTACACAAGGCGACGGCTTCTCGTACGCCGGGTAACAGAGGGCGGGAGGCTTCAACCAGCTCAATCGCGCGGCTGATAATCCGTGCGGTGACTTCAGCGCGATCCGCGCCTTTCCATGGCTGCTGGGCAAACCACAGATCCACCACTAAATCGATGCGCAGTCCCAGCGTATCGGGCAGCTCATCGCGGCGGCTGATATCGACCCCGAGGCTTTTAATGACCTCCAGCTCCGCCTGATCCCATAGCGGCTCGGAATCAATCAGTAATCCATCCATATCGAAAATAGCGGCATGAATTTGTCGCCTGGCTGACATAAGTCCTTCTCCTGTAGCGCAAGTAGATAACGAAGTGGTCCTCATGGTATATCATACCGCGCATTATTGGGCGAAATTCGCCGCTGAGGGTAGACTTAGACGGTGATTAAGGCGTCTTAAACAAGGGGAATCCATGACGTATCAACAAGCTGGACGCATTGCAGTGCTTAAACGTATTTTAGGGTGGGTTATTTTTATACCCGCGGTGATTTCAACGCTGATTTCGGTACTGAAGTTTATGTACGAACACAGCGAAAAAAAACCGGGCATTGATGCGGTACTGATGGATTTTGCGCACGTCATGATTGAAATGATGCGTTTCAATACGCCGTTCCTCAACTTTTTCTGGTACAACTCGCCGCTGCCGGATTTTAAACACAGCCTGAATATTGGCTTCTGGATTATCTATATCCTGGTGTTTGTCGGCATGGCGCTGCAGGCGTCAGGCGCGCGCATGAGCCGTCAGGCCAGGTTCCTGCGTGAAGGAGTTGAAGATCAGCTGATTCTTGAACAGGCGAAGGGGCCGGAAGGGCTCAGCCGTGAGCAAATTGCGGCGCGTATCGTGGTACCTCGCCATACGATTCTGGTGCAGTACTTCCCGCTGTATATCCTGCCGGTTATCATGATTGTTCTTGGCTATGTGTTCTTCTCGCTGCTCGGATTTTTGTAAAAAATGGCCCGGCACGCCGGGCACTTTTTATTCGCCAGGTATCGCGCGCGGCTTACCCTGATTGTCGACCGCCACGTAGATAAACAGGGCTTCCGTGGCTTTATAACGTTGGCCAATCGGCTCAGACGACACTTTCTTCACCCACACTTCGATGTTGATGGTGATAGAGGTGTTGCCGCGTTTCACGCAGCGTGCGTAGCAGCACACCACGTCACCCACGGCCACCGGCCGTAAAAAGGTCATTCCGTCAACGCGCACGGTCACCACGCGACCCTGCGCAATCTCTTTGGCCATAATCGCGCCGCCGATATCCATCTGCGACATCAACCAGCCGCCAAAAATATCGCCATTGGCGTTCGTGTCCGCTGGCATAGCCAGGGTGCGTAAAACCATTTCGCCCTTCGGGGTGAGATCTGTTGTTGTCATTCTGTACTCTGTGCTGGTCAAAGAAGATCAGCGCGATGCTACTATGAAAATGGCAGGGAGAAAACAGGGGAATACGCCCGCGGCTGCGGGCGTGGGTATTCAGAAGGAGAGGGTGACGCCGGCGTAATAGGCGCGACCGGGTTCGTTATAGGTCGAAGCGCCCGCGTTTTCGCGATAAATTTGCTTATCGAACAGGTTACTGATGCCGGCATTCAGGCGAAGATCTTTCAACAGCTGGTAGTTCGCACCGATACCGACAACGGAATAGGCACCGACTTCATTCGTGGCGAGCGTGCCGGTCTCGTTGCGGATCTCCGCATACTGACGCGGTTTCTGGCGGCCGTACATCGTCCAGTTGACGTTGGCCGAAAGCTTGCTGTTGACCTGCCAGTCCAGCATGGTGTTAATCGTATATTTCGGGATCACCGACAGCGGATTACCGGTATCTTTGTTCTCCGATTTGATCATATAGGTCGCATTGGTTCGCCAGTCCAGCGTGTCAGCCACAATCGGGATGAGCAGGGTGCCTTCCAGCCCTTCGACGACCGCTTTGCCGCCGTTTTGCCATTGCAGAATATTGTTGCCGCTCGAGGTATAGCCCAGCACATCGGTACCGGAGACGATTTTGTTTTTATAATCGTTACGGAACCACGTTACCCCCGCGTTATAGCCGTTGAGGTTAAATTCAAGGCCGAGCTCTTTATTGATGCTGATTTCCGGATCGAGGTCCGGGTTGCCGAGCAGGTAGCAGCTGCCGTTGCTGATGGTGTTCGGGCAGCCGTTGCCGCGGGTCGACAGCAGATAGCCTTCGCTGGACTGGTACAGGTTTGGGGCCTTGAAGACACGTGCAATGCCGGCTTTGACTTTGAACATCTCGCCCAGCTCCTGCGCCAGGTTCAGGCTCGGGCTCCAGTTACTGCCAAATTCATTGTGGTAGTCAAAACGCAGTCCGGGGATGATATTGGTGCCCGGCATCGCCTCAATATTATCTTCCAGGTAGAGGCCGGTGAGGGTCGCGCTGTTGGTGGTGCTGCGCTGGGAGGCCTCGCCTGAGGTGCCCGGGATGGTCTCGCCGCTGACGTTGGTTGCCTGCATGGAGGCGGGGTCGTTGAGTTCATCGCGGTTCCACTCCATCCCGAGGGTCAGGGTCTGGTCGGCCAGCCAGTGGAAGGGGAGATTCAGCTCGCCGGTCGAACGCCAGGATTCAAGGCGGCTGGTGGCGTACTCATCGCTGTTGATCATCCCTTCTACGCGCCCGGTAGAACCTTCCTGCAGACGAGTGTTATTGGTTTTCTCGTAATAGACTCCGGCTTTGGACTGGCCCCAGTCCCAGATTCCGTTATAGGTCAGCCCCCAGGACTGGCGATACAGACGGTTGGTTTCATGGCCATACAGCTCGCTGACCAGGCCATCGGGGCTGAGGTTACCGTTACTGTATTGGGTATCACCGGCGTAAATATTGCCCTGGCGGCTATAGGCGTAGTTAAAATCGACAATCTGCTGCGGCGTCAGTTTCCATGACAGCAGGGCGTTGATGTCCTTGTTGCGCACCCCTTCGCGACCGGCGGCGTACGAACCATTTTGCGCATGGTTGATGTCCCAGGCGTCGGCATCCGTTTTATTGATGTTACCGTACAGCCGCATGGTCAACGCATCGCCGGCCAGCGGTCCATTGAGGCTAAAGTTGGCGCGATTCGTCGCCCCCTCTTTGTTGTTTTCCGGCTGGTTGGTATAAAACGATAGCGAGCCATGCCAGTCGTTGGTGGGGCGTTTGGTAATGATATTGACCACGCCGCCGGCGGCTCCGGATCCGTAGCGGGCTGCTGCCGGGCCGCGCAGAACTTCAATGCGTTCGACCATCTCCGGTGGCACCCAGTTGCTATCCCCGCGGGTATCACGTTCGCCGCGCCAGCTGTAGCGTACCGAGTTACGGGAGGTGACCGGTACGCCATCGATCAGGATGAGGGTGTTCTCCGGCCCCATTCCGCGAATATCGATCTGCCGGTTGTTGCCCCGGCTGCCGCTGGCGCTGTTGCCGGTTAAATTGACGCCGGGCATTTTACGAATGATTTCCGACAGGTCGTTAACCGGGGGATCCCGGGCAATATCTTCAGCGGTGATGACAGATACCCCCGGCTTCTGCTTGAGTGCTTCTTCAGCCGTGCTGTGTACCACCATAGTTTCGGTATCGCGTTCAACCTCGTCAGCAAAGGCGTCGGGCGTCAGAAAGCCTGCAAATACCAGCGCGAGGGGCGTAATGGCATAATAGTTCTGCGATCTCATTGTAAATATCCATATCAAAGCGTTAAAAATTGAGACTGCGAATATCAATGATAATTATTATCATTTCAATGTGTGCAAATGAATCTTCATCAAATCCTCACAATTGGCGCAATTTTCCCGGGTTATGGCAGAAATGGTGAATAAACGGGCGGGATTGACGTCGGCTGCAGGAGATAGCTGTCGGCGCCGCGGGGAATAAGGCGCAGAGTGGGTGGGTTATCGGGGCCAGTGTTTGTCTTCTTTCGTCTCAGACTCGCTGGACGTTTGCCGCTGATGCCAGGCCGCAGTTCCGCCAGACGGATACAGGTGAGTGCGCTTACTGAACGGTTTTCTACGCAAGACGCGGGTCAGGAAAACGGCAAATAACGCGAGTCTCAAGAGCAAGCGCTGAAAACGAGGAGAGGGGAATACGCAACGCAAAGGAGAGCGGGGGCAAAAGCGATACCCCCGGCTTGCCGTTGATTAGTGGTTATCGTCCTGCGGCATATGGCGATAGATGTACACGCCGCTCAACAGCGTGAAGACCAGCGTCAGCGCCGTCAGGCCGAAGACCTTGAAGTTGACCCAGATATTCTGCGGCAACCAGAAAGCGATATAGATATTGGCCAGACCGCAGAGAATAAAAAACAGCGCCCAGGCGAGATTCAGACGCGACCAGACCTGCTGCGGCAGGGTCAGCTCTTTGCCGAGCATGCGTTGAATCAATGGCTTTTTCATCACCCATTGGCTGAACAGCAAAGCGCCGGCAAACAGAGCGTAGATGACCGTGACCTTCCATTTTATAAACTCATCATTATGGAAGAAAATGGTCAGGCCGCCAAATACAGCAACCAGCACAAAGGTAATCAGCGCCATCTTTTCGACTTTACGATAGCGTACCCAGGTATAGATCAGCACGATAGCGGTGGCGATAATCAGCGCGGTGGTTGCGGCGTAGATATCGTAGAGCTTGTAGAAGGCGAAGAAGACTACCAGCGGTAAAAAATCCAGAAACTGCTTCATACATCGGACCCGTCGTTCAGATAGGGCCGGAAGAGTCCCGGCCCAGGTTAATTTAGTTGCGGATAAGCATATACAGGCGGAACAAATAGATCAGCAACAGTGCAGAGATCAGATTGCTGATCGTATTGATAACCACCGCGCCGACGTTCGGCGTCAGTACCGCAAAGCTGGATGCAAACAGCAGCAGTAGCGTTTTCGCCAGCAGCCAGCCAATCACCGCCGGGGCGACCAGACGCATATTGGCCCACACCAGACGCATACTGCTGCGCATGGCGTTAAAAATCCCCAGCTTATCCTGCACCAGCATGATGGGGGCAAAAGCCAGCACGATAGCGAGCAGCACGCCCGGCACCAGCACCAGCATCATCCCCATCTGCACCACAAAGGTGGTGAACAGGATCAGCAGCAGCAGCTTTGGCAGTACCGGCGCAGAAGCTCCGATAGCGCGCAGCGCGCTGACCCGCTGTCCGGCGGAGACCAGCTGAATCATCAGCAGCACGCCGCCGGCCAGAATGGCGTTACCCACCAGACCGGAGAAGGTCGATGCGGCCGAGGCGCGCAGCAGGATCTGCTGTTGCTCCGGGGTCATGTTTTGCACCAGCTCAAACAGCCCGGCGCTCCCCGCCAGATTATCCCCTTCGCTCAGAATCGAGAGCTGCTCTTCACTGGGTGAAAAAGCATGGCCAAGGACTACCGTAATTAACGCGCATAACAACGCAATCAGTAAAATGGTGACAAACTGATTACGAAAAAAATTTCCCGTGTCACGGTAGACGGTCTTCGCCGTGATAGACATGCACTCTCCTTGAGTATTGCAGGTGTTAACTAGCCGGCGATTGTACCGCAAATCCCTCGTGGGTAGCAGCCTCTGCCGTTGTCAGGCTAAGTATATCTTTGTAAAGAGGGATGAGCGGCGGCAGGCCGTAGCGGGCGCGGGCCCGGTTGCAGGCTTCGTTTACCTCGCCGCCTTCACCGGACTGGGCGAATTCGCGGCAGGGAGAGGGGCGGTGCTGATAAATTGAGCAGTGCACCGATTCGCCGATTTCCCCCTTGAGGGCGGCGCAGCGGCTTTGTCGTTGGTTGGTGCCGCTCATGCAGCGCAGAAAAGGGGTTAGCGGCTCGGTAAGCTTCGTCGGCACAACGCCGCCGGCATCGTCGGCTTCCGCCCAGTAGAAAGAGACTCGAAAATACGCACAACAGGCACCGCACGTCATGCACGGGTTGATTTCACTCATGATTACACCTGATAAAAACGCATCAACACAGATTGTCGGCAGATAAATTATCCAGACGCATCGAAGGCGGCAAGGGGCGGGGAAAAATTTTTTCGCTGCCCGGAAAGTGAAAATTGATGTGAATGTGAGTTTTTTGGTATCGCCATGAAAGTAAAAATTAATCTGGATCAATAAATGTTAAATCTCACAACTTTATGTGATCGAGAACGGATCAAAGGTAACTCGTTATGGGTATATTAGCCCGCGCTGAATAACCATAATGAGGAAGTGGATATGAAAAAGTTAGCAGCGGTTGGCATTATTTTGAGTACCCTTTCCGGCAGCGTCTGGGCGCATGAAGCCGGAGAGTTTTTTATTCGTGCGGGTTCGGCCACCGTTCGACCGACGGAAGGTTCTGATAACGTGTTAGGCAGTCTGGGCGGGTTTAACGTCAGTAATAACACGCAGCTGGGCTTGACCTTCACCTATATGGCGACGGACAACATCGGCGTTGAACTACTGGCGGCCACGCCATTCCGTCACAAGGTTGGCACTGGCCCGACCGGGACCATCGCCACCGTGAATCAGCTGCCGCCAACGCTGATGGCGCAATGGTATTTCGGCGATGCCCAGAGCAAAGTACGCCCGTATATCGGTGCAGGTATTAACTACACCACCTTCTTTAATGCCGACTTTAATGACACCGGTAAAAATGCCGGGTTGAGCGATCTGAGTCTTAAAGACTCCTGGGGAGCGGCAGGTCAGGTGGGGCTGGATTACCTGATTAACCGCGACTGGTTGCTGAACATGTCGCTGTGGTACATGGATATCGACACCGATGTGAAATTTAAAGCCGGCGGCGTGGACCAGAAAGTCAGTACTCGCATCGATCCGTGGGTGTTTATGTTCTCTGCCGGCTACCGGTTCTGAGTTCTTCTGCAAACCCCTTCTAAAAAACTGGTCATGATATGACCAGTTTTTTATTTCCTCCGGACCCTCTCAGTTATCCCCTGTGACGTTATGCCGCTTCGCACAAGCGAGCCCCTGATAATGGTCAGTTATTTTGTCTAATAATCGCTTATGAATTAAAAACTGATGCCTGTCCGGGGAATTTTGCCGCGAGGGATGCAAGGAGAGCAAAGATACAGCTTTGCATGACTGTTGAGTGTGATGGTAACGGGTTGTACTTAGGTGACGGACGGTACCATGCAAACAACAGATAAATACGGAAAAGAGGCGAGAATCGAGCGGATAAAGGCGGCTATTAATCCGCGGGGTTATGGTCAGTCAGCCTGTTCCTCTTCTTGATACTCAGCGCGAAGAAGAGGAACAAGATGAACAGGATTAGCTCAGCAGGACGAACCCGCTGTGGATAGCCAGATAGAGACCCATGACGGCAATCAGCAGGCTTGAAAAATAGGGGGCTCTGCGGGCAAGAGTATGAAAACCGTCCCAGCGTCTGGCGACCTGACGGACGCCGATTGCAGCCCCCACGCCCACCGTCACCAGCGTCAGGGCAAGTCCAATACTAAAACTCACCACCAGCGTTGCGCCCAGCGCCAGAGCTTTGATCTGGATACAAATCAACATTACCGTAATGGCCGCAGGACAGGGGATTAACCCGCCGGTCAGGCCAAAGAGTAAAATCTGCCCGTTGGTGACCTCTTTATTGGTGAACCGTTTTTCTATGTCGTGCGCGTGGGCCAACTCATGCGCATCCCGGTACGCTGTGGAATCGACATCCAGCCCTTCAAGTTCCGTATGATCGTGCGTATGTTCATGCTCGCAAAATTCCAGGTCGTAATCATGGACATGGCCGCGATGTCCCAGCGACAGGCGAACGCGAAAATCATGTGGTTCCGGAATGGGGGATATTGACTGCAGATAGCTACCGCAATCGACAAAAGCAAATGACTGCGTACCAGCGGGCGATTCTCGCTGCGTCACTAACGAAACAGTCCCGGCATCCCATTCTCTGCCGCTGAGCGTACGTATGCGCCAGTGCGGCGGCTGACCCTCTTCAAAAATGGACAGTTCCACTTCGCCATGACCGGTATCGATCAGTCTTGATTCATCATGATGGTGCCGCTCGCTTTCCTGCTGGCTGGTCAGCCAGTTTTTTTCTCCCTTCCAGGTTCGGCAGAACATCCAGACGGCGGTACCGAGAATGATGATGGCAGAAACCAACTGCAGCCACGGCTCAGCCGATTCGGCGGTAAAACGGTTACTGATATACATTCCGCCAAAAGCAATCAGCCAGACGATGGCGGTGTGTGAAAGAGTGGCCGCGAGTCCGAGCATGGCAGCCTGTCTGGCCGTGCCTTTTATGGCAATGATGAAGGCCGCCATCATCGTTTTTGAATGTCCTGGCTCCAGCCCATGAAGTGCGCCGAGAAGCACCGCGCCTGGAATGAAGAACCAGGCGTTTCCTTGCTGAAGTAGTGTTGTAAAGTCGGTCATGAGTCGAATTCTGGGTCGTGGAAGGTGTCTGGATTCTACTCCCCCCCAGTACTAAATACTACCCCCCAGTAGAATCGTAATGGTAGAATCAGCCACGACTTTTCCATGGGAGATTGCAGCATGTCGCATACCATCCGCGATCAAAAAAAGCTTAAAGCCCGCACCAACAAGATTCAGGGGCAGGTCATTGCGCTGAAAAAAATGCTCGATGAACCGCATGAATGTGCCGCCGTGCTTCAACAGATCGCCGCAATACGCGGGGCGGTCAATGGATTAATGCGTGAGGTCATTAAAGGCCATCTGGTCGAGCACATTGTTCATGAAGGGGACGAGGCGAAGCGAGAAGAAGATCTGGAGGTTATTTTGAAAGTACTGGACTCCTATATTAAGTGATAACTCCGTGGCAGTCTGATTTTTCCGGCGTGAGTGACGAAACCGCAGATGTTGATGTCACAACTAGTTGTGCCAGCGACACCTGACGATTTTAACTATGCAGAAGGCATCATTAAAAAATCCCGCATATCGCGGGATTGAGTGTATTTCAAGTAGTCTCATTTTTTTTCTTTTTGAAGTTTTCATCATTAGTTACATACTGGAATGCGTCTAATATCAACCCAGATATCCTTAGAATATCCTCGGGTTTGTCGAGGTATATTCTCGTCCCATCATGCTCAAGTCGTGCACGTGATATTTCATTGATTGCTATAGGTGTTAATTCAATAGGTATTTGTATGGACGAGCGACTTTTTTTATCATAATAGCGCACGATCCATCTGTTTGTTTTCCCCTGATAAAGAACACCATAGTATGATTCCGTGTCTTTAGCTTGAATATCTTTGTCGGCACCTATTATTGACACGATCTTTTCAAAAAGTGAACGCTCATTTGGCGTTGTCACAATATTAGGGTTGTCTGGGTCAACCAGGTCGATTGCGGTGTCAGTGACCGTGACCTCACTGATTTCTTTAGTGGTTGTTTCGTCGGCGATTTGCGCATTTGCAGAAAGACCGGATACCACCATGGCGCTAACTGAACGTTGTACCGCCTCTCTTACCAAAGGGGTGATTGAGTCAATAAATCTCTGGTTGAGCTGGCGACCAATATTTGCACGCGATGCAACATATCTTACAAATTCAGAATCAATATCTTTCATGCTAGAGCTTATGACTTTAGAGAAGGCTGAGATATATACACTTTCTTCAGCAAGAGTCCTTAGCGCCTCAGGTTTAAATTTATCATGGCGAAACCTAAATAGTTGTTCGGCATCTGCGTCAGTAATGCTGTCCATTCTAATTCTTAAGAATGGTGTTGGATCCATGATGTTCTTTTCCTGGAGGTCAGTGAAAAAACGCCATTCTAATCCATTTGTTATCGCTGAAATTGTCACCTCTGGAGTACAGTTAAAGTAGCGTGAAAGTTGTGGGCAGTGGTTATCAATTCTCTCTTTAAAGGCCTTTGCTTCAATGAACATGACCGGCACACCCTGGCAAAAGAGAGCATAGTCGACTCTTTCTCCCACTTTTACACCCGGGAAGTCAGCACCATATTCTGCTTTCACTTTCTGCGGATCATATGAATTAAATCCAAGAGTGTCCAAAAATGGTAATATCAATGCCTGTTTGGTCGTTTCTTCAGTTGTGCAATGAATACCAACATTTTTGACATGTTCAATGTGATTTTTAAGTCTTAATTTGAAGTTTTCCATTACCATCAGTTACCTTTGCATGTGTAGTAGATTTAAAAGGGCGTTTAATGTGGATGGCAGCCCTTAGGCTATTTTTCAACATACTCATTAATTTCTTTTAATCTGCGGTTAAATGCTCGTAGCATTTTTCTTTGTTCGTTCTTTGGTAACTTTCTGAATATGCACAGTAATTTTTTCTCATCACTGCATGGCAAATGGGGTGTGCTGTCATCTTTCCCAAACATTAGTTCAGAAGGTTCCATACCTAAATACTTGGATAAAGTTATTGCATCATTAATGTCGATACGGCGTATTCCTGACTCATAATTGCCAATGCGTGACTGAGCCCAGCCACACATCTCGGCTAGTGCTTTTTGTGAAACCCCTCGCATTCCTCGCGCTTCTTTCAGGCGGGATGCTATCTTTTCGTTTTCTCCTTTCCTCATATAATGGGTGTCCTCATGACCTCTATTTGTGTTCAGGATAAAGCACAGATTGTGTTTTTTCTGAAGATAGACGGTTTCATAAGCTTTTTTTGTGAGTGAAATAACAAACTGAAGGATATTTATTTTCTGTTAAAAGTTGTTGTGTGGTTTTTTAAGAAGGAAACATGATAGTTGGGATTCTTTTTTGCGATTTATTTTATATCTATTTAGCATTCATTCCTGCTGCTGTCTTTTTTAGATATAAGGCGGGTTTCTTAACGATAGAGGTTTCGGCGTCAAATTCAACACCGATGTCCTGGAACGATGGGAATTGATGCGTTCTGCGGGATTATCGTCCCGGGCTCTTTCAAGGCGGAGGACGCGCTGGCCTATCCGGGATCACCACGGCACGGTTCTTCCCTGATAATCCAGGTACTCCAGACCAGGCCTCTGCTGTTTCGCCAGCAGCACGTTAACCAGATGAGGAATCGTCTCTTCGATACTCAGCGGCGCGTCATCGCCACCCAGCGCGGTACGAATCCACCCCGGCGCCATCACCACCAGCGGACGTGATGTCGAGCGGGCGGCAAAACTGCGCATAAACATATTCAGCGCTGCTTTACTGCCGCGGTAGAGCTCGCGCTGGCCGCGGAGATTATTGGTCAGGCTGCCCTGGCCTGAGGACATCGCCCCCAGCAGGCCCTGCGGCGTCACATGGTGCTGAAGGCGTTCAAGTACCCGCATTGGCGCAAGGGCATTCGTCAGCATTACCGCAATAAACTCCGCGGTGGAGACTTCGCCAATGGTCTGTGTCGGATCGCGATTGGTGGTGCCCGCATTAACAAACAGCATATCCAGGCGGTCAGCGGAGAGCTTTGTATCCAGCGCGGTCAACTGGTCATTGTCACACATATCCAGCGTTTCCAGACGTACCCGATCGGGGTTTTCCTGCGCGAGTTGATGCAGCGGGGTGGTGGGTTGAATATCGCGTACGGTGCCGATCACATTCCAGCCATGGCGCAGAAATTCAGCGGCCATCGCATGGCCGAGACCGCGTGAAGCGCCGACAATCAGGACGGTAGGGCGAACGATAGTGGTCATAATAAAACTCCCTGAGCAAAGAGTGAGTCCATGACTATAGTCATAGGACATATCAGGCGGAAGGCGCAGCATTTTCAGTAATAAGATGCAGCAGACGCCATGACTGAACCCAGGAGCGCAAATGACCGATCCCGATTTTAATTTACTTGTGGCGCTGGATATTTTACTGGCGGAAGAGAGCGTGGCGGGGGCGGCGCGACGCGCAGGGCTTAGCGCCTCGGCGATGAGCCGCACCCTGACCCGTCTACGTGAGGTCACCGGTGACCCGTTACTGGTGAGAGCCGGGCGCAAAATGGTCTTAACGCCGCATGCGCAAAACTTAAAAGCGCGAACGCAAAACGTAGTTTCTGAGATGCGTTCGGTGCTCAACAACTCCGCTGCGCCGCTTCATCTTCCGACGCTGGAGCAAACCTTTACTCTGCGTACCAACGAGGGGTTTGTCGAAGCTTTTGGCCCGGCATTAATTTGTGCCTGTGCGGCGCAGGCGCCGGGAGTGAAGCTTAATTTCGTCGCCAAAAGTGAAAAAGGACCGCAGTTTCTGCGCGACGGGAGCGTGGATCTGGAGATTGGGGTGCTGAAAAATATGGGGCCGGAAATTCGGCTGCAGGCACTGTTTCGCGATCGTTTTGTTGGCGTACTGGCTCCAACACATCCCCTGGCGCAGGGCGGACAAATTACTCCCGAGCGCTATGCCGCCTGCGAGCATGTGATTGTTTCCCGCCATGGGATGGTCCGTGGGCCCGTGGATGACGCGCTGGCGGAATTGGGTCTGAGCCGCAAAATTGCGGCGGTGGTGCCGGGGTTTACCGCTGCGCTGGCGGTTGCCCGAGACTCGCAGCTGGTGGCGCTGGTCCCGGCTTCTTGTCTGCATCATGGCATGCGGGAGGGCATCGTCGCGTTTGAACTGCCGGTCAGCACACCGGAGATTACCGTCTCGCAGATGTGGCATCCGCGTCAGGAGCTTGCCCCCGGTCATGGCTGGCTGCGCCAGCAGGTGTTGAGCGTTTGTCGGCAGGTGGCATGATGGCAAAAAAAAGCCCGCACAAGTGCGGGCGAAAAATACTGGAAGCAATGTGAGCAATGTCGTACCGAATACCTGAGTGTTTTTCTCAACTATTCGGTAATGAGAAAGATAATAGTTCTCATCTAAGATATCAACCCCATCTTTTGTGCGGAAGCGATTTTTTTAATTAATCACAAAAACGGTGCGTTTCTGGCTGTTGTCGCGCGGCCATGCGTTCGCCACTTCGCTGAGCGCAAGCGGGGTGGTGGCGATGGTAAAACCGCCTGCAACGGCGGCCTGCAGCATTTCGCCGGTCGCCGCCAGGAGCTGCGGCATCGACAGGCTACCGATACCACTGCCCATCAGTTGTAGCGGGGCCGCTCTCAGCACCGCGCCGTTGAGCGCAATTTCCGCGCCGGAAAGCGACCCCACCTGCACGTAGCGCACCGGTGCGTTGCCTGGACTGTGTTTCGCCAGCGCGGGCAGCATCAGTTCGGCGCTGCGGCCCCATAGATAATCCACCACCACATCAACCTGCTGTGCCGCCTGCTCGCTGAATTGTGCCTGTAGCGTTGGATCGTCTGCCGTTAAGTCGATACAGACGTCGGCACCGAGGGCGGCCAGCATCTGCGTATTCCGACCGGTGGCGATGATCTTTCTTGCGCCGAGGAAGCGGGCAATCTGCACAGCAAGCTGACCGGCGCTGCCGGTTGCGCCGTTGATCAGTACGCTCTCTCCGGCGGCCAGTCCGGCACGCTTTACGAGCGCGGCCCAGGCGGACATTCCGGGATTTGCCATCGCGGCGGCGGTGATATCATCCAGGTCATCTGGTAAAGGCAGGCAGTTTTCGACGGCGACCGGCGCCCACTGCGCCATACTGCCCCAGGGCGCAGTGGGGAAGGCAAAATAGACCCGCTGCCCATCGGCCAGCGTTCCGACGCCATCAATGCCGACCACAAACGGCAGCCTGCCGTCGAAACTGTAATGCTTACCGGAGGCGCGACCTTTCACCACATGGCTGATGGCGGCGGCATTCACTTTTACCAGGGGGTGATGGGCATCGGCCTGCGGATCGGTAAAATCGGCCCAGACAGGGCCCTGCTGCAGATCGAAAACTACGGCTGCTTTCATAATGTTATCTCCTGAAGGCAATTATGTGTAAAATGCACATAATAGATAACGGCACTATACCCGGTTAAAAAATATATGCAAGATGCACATAATAATTACGACATTACCGATTTCCACGGCGCGTTGCTCGATATCATTAGCGTGATGAACCAGCCCGTTCGTGATGAGCAGCTGCTTCAGGCCGCAGATGTCCAAATCGATCAAATTCTGTTTCCGCTGCTGGTGGCCATCGGACGTTACGGGCCGGTAGGGGTCGTGGAACTGGCGGATAGCCTGGGGCGCGATTACACCACCGTCAGTCGTCAGGTAAAAAAACTGGAGGTGCAGGGACTGGCGTTCAAACAACCTAATGCCCAGGATCGGCGGATCAGCGAAGTCACCTTGAGCGAGCAGGGAAAAACTGTGATTAAACGCATCGCGGTGGCGAGGACACGGCTGATGAATCAGGTACTGGCAGAGTGGGCTGAGGAAGAGGTAGAGGCGCTGTTTCGCCTGACGCGCAAATACGCTGACAGCTTGCAGAGGAAGTAGTCCTCAGGTGTCGATATTGACGGCAGAGAAGATTCTGCCGTCAGATGGCCGCTTGCAACATCTGGACAAATGTCTGTAACCGATCTGCGGTTTTGTAGATTGTTGGCATTGCAGTCCCCATCTTGTTGCGGCGTATTCCTCAGCCGTAATAATAATCCGTTGGTGAAAAAACAGCGGGGATTGTGGCTGAGCATTTTGTCGGATTAGATGATAAAGGCAAGGCTTGTGATGAAATCCAGAAACAGAGGTTTTGATTTATCAAGGTGGCGAATGGAAAAGATAAAAACATAAGGTTTTTATATTATTTATGATGAAATAAAAGCGTGGTTTTCGTTCATTGGTTTATTTAGTGAATGCCATTCTTTATTTTATAGATGTAATGAATGGATATATTCTTGTCGTTGTATTGCGTCAGTGATTTAATATCTTGAATTTTATAGAAATAAAATTATCGTCTGATTTTGTTTGATCTCATTGAAGATCTGGAGTAAATAAAACCCATTAAATTAACATTGGCAAACATAAGGGTTTTATATGCAACACCCGCTCTTTTTCATCTCTCTGCAAAGGCCGTTTGATTATCACCAGAAAATATTTCCCACAAAACAATGCTGGCGTATTGTTGCTGTGCTGGCCGGATTATTTCTCCTGGCCATATCGCCATATACCCGCGCGGATCAATCCAGTGCAGAAGTGGCGCAATCCACAGCAGAGGGGGACGCTGGTAACAAGCCATTAAGAAAACTGTCTCCTAAGCAGCTTCATGTGGACGTAGAAATTCCAGGGGAATACAGCATCAGCATACTTTTTGATACAGGGTTGTCAATCAATAAAAGTAGTACGTACTACTATCAAACTAAAATAAAGAAAAGTAGTGCGGACTACTATCAAGCTAAAATAAAGAGAGAACGTGAGATTTTAACTTTGTTCAACAAGGAAATTGAGGGTGAAGTTGGTATTTATAGTGTTGTGGATGATAAGGTTGTTCGGAAAATAAAAATTCCAACAGAAAATAGGGGGGGTGGAAATGAAACTATTCGTCTCATTGATCGTGCTGGAGCTGGTCGGTATTATGCCAGTTTTTGGCTAGATAGAGGGCGGTACATAATTATTCCAGACATATATAGTCACCATCCGGATTTTGTTGAATATACTTTTAAGTTTGGTCGGGTTTATGGTAAATGATTTTAGAGGGATGCCGTTATGTCATACACAGTAACTATTAAAAATGACTCCCTGTTTACTAATGGGCAGGGTGCGATTCATACATGGCTGGAACTCAGTGATGGAAGTGGTGTGGTCTATTTTGGATTTACACCTACTGATCTTGGTTATTTCAATAAAAAAGGTTTGTTGGATAGCGATAATTATCTTAAGCAAAGAACTTCCTCTGAACAGTTAACCATTGAAATAACGGCAGAACAATACGGCAGTATGGCCGGAGCTATCAGCGACTTTAAAGAATTCCCTCCGCTCTACGATCTTATTCCGGACGGTGACGGTAGTGATTTTAACTGTACTACTGCTGCCAGTTTTATCCTTAAAAGCGCGGGCATTGATTTTCTGGATTCAGTTCAGTCGCCTTTTGGCGTCGCTGAAAAAATTAATGGCAATAATGATTACACGATGAATGACCTGGTGGAAGATGCCCTCGATGCAAAAGACGTGATTGATAATGCCGTCAGCCATACCTATAACAGCATCCGCGACAAAATCAAAGAGCTCTTCGGGAGCACAGCTGAATCAATACCTGGAGAACAGGCCGCGCTGGCGAACGAATTACTTAATCTTACGGAAAGCTGGTTGAATACCACCCGTGAATCGGTTTATTCGCTCTTTGGTGAGGTCGCCGGGAGCGATAATTATCCGGGGAGCTATTTTGGCGAGATCATCGGGCATTATAAAAGTTTGCTGGATACGCTGATGAGCAGTATCGAACAGCTACTTCAGGGCTGCTCTGTCCCCATCAATATCGGTGGGGTGAATTTATTTACGCCAGGTTTTATGGATCCGGTGATGGGTCCTGACCTGGTTTGTGCGGAAAACCAGGCCAGCCCCATTATTATTGACCTCGACGGCGATGGCATCGAAACCTTATCCGTCAGCAGCGGTGTTTTCTTCGATCATGATGGTAACCAGTTTGCGGAAAACACCGGCTGGGTGGCTCCGGATGACGGATTACTGATATTCGATCGTGATGGTAACGGGCAGATTGATAGCGGCAGTGAACTCTTTGGCAATAATACGCTGCTGAAAAGTGGCAAACTGGCGGCCAATGGCTATCAGGCTTTGCAGGAACTGGATGAAAATAAAGACGGGCAGTTGAACAGTGATGATGCTATCTGGGCGTCATTGCGCATCTGGCAGGATGGGAACAGTAACGGCCGGGTTGACGAAGGAGAGTTACTTTCCCTTGAAGAGGCCGGTGTGGCCGCCATTGGCACCGGCTACAGCACGTCACAATATGTTGATGAACAGGGGAATGCCCACCGGCAAACCAGCACCATTACGCGTTCAGATGGCGCTGTCGGCCAATCGGCGGACGTCTGGTTTGCGGCCAACAAAGGATACTCACGCTACACAGGCGATGTGACCCTGTCCGCTGAAATTCAGGCTCTACCGTATATCCGCGGGTTTGGCAATATGGCCGACCTGCATACGGCAATGAGTCTTAATCCGCAACTTATCGCACTGGTTCAGCAGTTTGTGGCCGATCCCATGGCCGCTAAAGCGTCTGGCCTCATCGAAAAGCTCCTTTTTACCTGGGCAGGCGTAACGGATATCGCTGAAAACAGTCGCGGGAGCTATATCGATGCCCGACAGCTTGCGGTTCTCGAAACCGCTGCTGGTAGGGGATACCGGAACACGGTTAACGGTACGGTTAACCCTCTGAGCAGCGCTGCGGCCTTATTACAGGATGAATACCGCCGTTTTGCTGCCTATACCGAAGCCTGCCTGTTGGCCACAACAGTATATACCCGTGATTTTGATTTTATTCATCTGCAGCTAAGCCCCGATCTCAGCGGTCTGACGTTGAACTTTGAGGCATTTGAGGCGCATCTGAATACTCTGATGCAGACGGACATGGGGCGCTATCTGCAGGTGAGTAATGTCCTGTATGCCTGGATGGAATACCTGCCATCCTTTGCAGATGTCCGGGTGAGATTAGGTATTCCTGAGGCGTTGACATTTACCGGCAGTGACAATGCGGATGTCGTGACGGGCAAAAACACGAACGATGTGCTGTGGGGAGGAAAAGGAAATGACCAGCTGAAGGGCGGATACGGGGATGACACCTACCTCTTTAACGCCGAAGACGGGCAGGACACGATTATTGAGAGCAGCGGAGCGGACACG
>NZ_JBWNLD010000018.1:0-83453 GCF_056521145.1 Klebsiella sp. CSG-1
CTCAAATTCCCGCCATCACGCCCATTTTACGTGCTATTTGCTCGTCATTTGTGCGACTTCCCGCGCAAAATTGGCAACCTGCTTCCAGTCGGTATAGACGACTTCTTTACTGGTATCCGTTTCACCGCCGGTCATCTTCATTATCAGGCGAATCATGAAGCGATCGTACCAACGATAGCGCGGGTAGCGCAGTGCGCCGGCAAACACCGCGCTGCGCTGCGGCTGCCATGGCGAATTAAGCAGAAACTTACGCGTATAGCTATTTGTCTGCGGCGTACGCTTCTCTGGCTTACGCGCCACGAGATTCACCGAGAAAAACGCCCCCGGCAGCGCATTCAGCGATTGCAGGTGTTTCTTCACGAAACGGTCCAGCGCCGGATGAAAGTGTCCGTAACGAATCGATGCACCAATCACCACGCGATCGTAGTGGCGCCATTCAACCTGTTCAGTACGGTTGAGATTAACCGTATCCGCATCGATACCCAGCTCTTTCAACTCAGAGGCAAGGAAGGAGGCAATTTCACGCGTCTGCCCGTCGCGGGTGGAAAATAGAATCAACGTTTTCACAAGCACTCCTGTTATTCGCGCCAGAAAGTGGGGGTAAAGAGCACCAGTAAGGTGAACACTTCCAGACGACCAAACAGCATATTAGCAATCAAGATCCATTTCGCGACCGGGTTCATTGTCGCGAAGTTGTCCGCCACTACGCCAAGTCCTGGCCCGAGGTTGTTTAACGTTGCCACAACCGAGGCGAAAGCAGAAAAGTCATCCACTCCGGTCGCGATGATCGCCAGCATGCTAATAATGAACACCAGCGCATAGGCAGAAAAGAATCCCCACACCGCCTCCAGAATACGTTCCGGTAGCGCACGGTTGCCTAACTTAATACTGTATACCGCGTTCGGATGCACCAAACGCTTGAGTTCACGGTTCCCCTGTTTGAACAACAGCAGTATGCGGATAACTTTCAGCCCGCCGCCCGTCGACCCGGCACAACCGCCAATAAATGCCGAGCACAATAACAGCACCGGCAGGAATAATGGCCAGCGCGCGATGCTGTCGGTGGTAAACCCCGCCGTCGTCGCCATTGAGACCACCTGGAAGAAGGCCTGATTCAGCGTCGTCAGCGCCGAGCTATACACATCATGCAACCACAACACCAGCGTACAAATCACCACCAGCGTCAGTTGAACACCAATAAACATGCGGAATTCAGGATCGCGCCAGTACACCTTCAGACTGCGTCCGCTGAGCAATGAAAAATGGAGGCCATAGTTACAGCCTGAGATCAGCAGGAAAACCGCAATAATCGTGTTAATGGTTGGACTGTTAAAATACCCTACGCTGGCGTCATGCGTAGAAAAGCCGCCAATCGCGATAGTCGAAAAGCTGTGACCGATGGCATCAAATGCCGGCATACCCGCGAACCAGAGCGCAAGCGCACAGGCTACCGTCAACAACACGTAGATAAGCCACAGCGTCTTGGCCGTCTCGGCGATACGCGGGCGCATTTTATTGTCCTTCAGAGGCCCCGGCATTTCCGCCCGATACAACTGCATCCCGCCGACGCCCAGTATCGGCAGTATTGCTACCGCCAACACAATGATCCCCATACCGCCAAACCACTGCAGCATCTGTCGATAGAAGAGGATGGCATGAGGTAAAGAGTCCAGCCCCACCAGCGTGGTGGCACCGGTCGTAGTCAGGCCTGAGAATGACTCAAAAAACGCATCCGTTATCGTCAAATTCGGTTGTTCGGCGAAAATAAACGGTAGCGCACCGACGCTGCCCAGCACGGTCCAGAAGAGTACGACAATCAGAAAACCCTCGCGGGATTTCAGTTCGCCCTTTTCACGGCGGTTCGGCCACCATAATAGAGAGCCTATCGCCAGAGCGACAAAAAAGGTCTGGGTAAACGCCCGCCCCGCGCCATCGCGGTATATCAGGGCCACTAATCCCGGAAGGATCATCGTCCCCGAAAACAAAATGACCAACAGTCCAACGATTCGGGTTATGGCGCGAAAATGCATCTCTGGCGCTTCCTTTGGTATGCAAAAAAATCAGGTGGGGATTATTCGTCAATCTTCAGTAATTGCAACGAGCCACGACTAAAATCAGCCAGTTTTGTCGAAAAAGACGCCACTTCAGCTTGCGGAAGCGCCACACGAAGCTGGACGGAGGCCTGATAGTCACTGTCGACAATTTGTCCTGAGAACTGAGCCAACAGCGTTTCAATTCCGGCTAACTGCCCGTACTCACACTGCAAAGTATATGCGGTCAGCGGCGTCTTGCGCTGCGTTGTCAGCACGGCAAGCGCCTGATGAACGCCGCCGCCATACGCTTTAACCAGACCGCCGGTACCCAGCAAAATACCGCCGTAGTAGCGTACCACGACGGCCGTTATCTCGCCGACGCCGCTGCCCATCAGCTGCGCCAGCATAGGTTTACCCGCGGTGCCTGCTGGTTCGCCATCGTCAGAAAAACCCAGCTGTTGAGAGTCATTGGGTGGCCCGGCCACCCACGCCACGCAATGATGACGGGCGTCAGGGTGCTCCGCCCTGACAGACTCAACAAACGCCTTTGCCGCTACCACGCCGTCAGTATGTGCCAACAGCGTGATAAAACGACTTTTTTTGATCTCTTCGACAACGGTCACCGGCGCGGCCGGTATCAACCAACTTTCCATTACGCCAGTTTCAGGTCACGCGTCATATTTTCAACACTGTTTTCGTGGATGACGACGTTATCTTCAATACGGATACCGCCAAACGGCTTCAATGCTTCAATTTTTTGCCAGTTGAAGTGTTTGCTAAACTGCCCTTCACGCCACGGCGCCAGCAGAGACTCAATGAAGTAGATGCCCGGCTCGATGGTCAGCACCATACGCGGCTGCAAAATACGTGTGCAGCGCAGATACGGATATTTCGACGGCGCCGCCAGATGAGTACCGCTATCATCCTGCATGAAACCAGCCACATCATGGACCTGCAGGCCCAGCGGATGGCCAATACCGTGCGGCATAAACGGTCCGGTCAGGTCGTTTTCAACCATGGCCTCTTCGCTCATGTTGGTCATGATCTGGTGCTTACGCAACAGCTTAGCGATGCGTTGGTGGAACTGGATATGGTAATCCACATAGCTTTTTCCAGCCTTCATCGTGCTAATCAGAGCCAGCTGCTCATCGTTAACGTCTTTAATCAAATGAGCAAAGTCATTATCGCCGTGCGCCGCCCAGGTACGCGTCAGGTCTGCGGCATAGCCGTTGTATTCCGCTCCGGCATCCAGTAAGAAGCTGCGCGCTTCTGCCGGCGCACGATGATCCAGTTTGGTGTAGTGCAGCACAGAGGCATGTTCGTTAAGCGCCACGATATTGCTGTAAGGCACATCGGTGTCGCGATGACCGGTGGCCGTCAGATACGCCTGATTGATATCGAATTCGCTCATTCCTGAGAGGAATGCTTCATGGGCCGCGCGATGCCCGTTGACCGCCGACTTCTGCGCTTCGCGCATGCAGGCCAACTCATAATCGGTCTTAAAGGAACGATAGTAGTGCAGGAAATCAATCACCCCTTTCGGGTTGATATGACTGGCCGCGATCTCCAGACCGAGCGCACGCTCCGGCACCGGCCCGATATAGGCGATATTGCCGCGCGCAGCTGGCAGCTGGCTACCAATACCGTCGGCTTTCGGCAGGGCAATCACTTCCACCTCTTCCGTCCAGAACGAGGTCGGCAGCGGTTCAACGTTATGCCAGTAATCGACCGGCAGGTAGAACCACAGTTTCGGTTTGTTGACGCCATCAACCAGCAGCCAGCAGTTGGGTACCTGCGTCACCGGGACCCAGGACTTAAATTGCGGGTTGACCTTAAACGGGTACGGATGATCGTCGAGGAAGACATTGACCAGCTCACCGGAGTGAATCAGCAACGCATCAAGGTTAAAACGAGCCAAAGCATCACGGGTACGTTCTTGTAGGGTAACGATATGATTTTTATAGAGCGCGGCTAGTGATTCCATCTTTTATCCTTTGCTTTTATTAGATCGTGATTCCCCGCATCTTAGCACATCGGCCTCGGGCAGGGTGATTTCCGCCAGGTGTGATCCGACCAGCATTTATTTAAAGACTCATTTGCAATTCTTTAACATAAATCCCACACTCCGTTGCATCTGGTACGACCAGATCACATTGCTGGATTCAGGAGACTGACATGCTCTACAAAGGCGACAACCTGTACCTCGACTGGCTGGAAGATGGCATTGCCGAACTGGTGTTCGATGCTCCCGGCTCGGTGAACAAGCTCGATACCGCAACCGTAGCCAGCCTCGGTGAGGCGCTGGACGTACTCGAAAAACAACAAGATCTTAAGGGGCTGATGCTGCGCTCCGGGAAAGCGGCCTTCATTGTCGGCGCCGACATTACCGAATTTCTGTCCCTGTTCCTGGTACCACAGGAGCAGTTGAGCCAGTGGCTCCATTTTGCCAATAGCGTCTTTAACCGTCTGGAAGATTTACCGGTACCGACTATTTCAGCGGTAAATGGCTATGCGCTGGGCGGCGGCTGCGAGTGCGTGCTGGCGACGGACTACCGTCTGGCTACGCCGGACCTGCGTATCGGCCTGCCGGAAACCAAACTGGGTATCATGCCGGGCTTTGGCGGCTCAGTACGAATGCCGCGTCTGCTCGGCGCCGATAGCGCGCTGGAAATTATTGCCGCTGGGAAGGATGTCAGTGCCGATCAGGCGCTGAAAATCGGCCTCGTCGACGGCATCGTCAAACCAGAGAAACTGCGCGATGGCGCACTCGCCATGCTGCGTCAGGCCATTAACGGCGACCTGGACTGGAAAGCGAAGCGCCAGCCGAAGCTGGAGCCATTGAAGCTCAGTAAAATTGAAGCGGCCATGAGCTTCACCATCGCCAAAGGCATGGTGGCGCAGACCGCCGGTAAACACTATCCGGCGCCGATGACGGCGGTAAAAACCATCGAGGCGGCCGCTCGTTTCGGCCGCGAAGAAGCGCTGAATCTGGAAAACCAAAGCTTTGTCCCGCTGGCGCACACCAAAGAGGCCCGCGCGCTGGTCGGTATCTTCCTTAACGATCAGTATGTCAAAGCCAAAGCGAAGAAGCTGACCAAAAACGTTGAGACGCCGAAACAGGCCGCCGTACTGGGGGCCGGGATCATGGGTGGCGGTATCGCCTACCAGTCTGCCTGGAAAGGCGTGCCGGTGATCATGAAGGACATTAACGACAAATCGCTGACGCTCGGCATGAACGAAGCCGCTAAGCTGCTCAACAAGCAGCTTGAGCGCGGCAAGATTGATGGGCTGAAGCTGGCCGGCGTTATTGGCACGATTCACTCGACTCTCGATTATGCTGGCTTTGAGCGCGTAGATGTCGTGGTCGAAGCCGTCGTCGAGAACCCGAAAGTGAAAAAGGCCGTACTGACGGAAACCGAAGAGAAAGTCCGCCCGGATACGGTTCTGGCTTCTAACACCTCAACGATTCCGATCGGTGAGCTGGCCAGCGTACTGAAGCGTCCGGAAAACTTCTGCGGTATGCACTTCTTTAACCCGGTGCATCGTATGCCGCTGGTAGAAGTGATTCGCGGCGAAAAAACCTCAGATGACACCATCGCAAAAGTCGTGGCCTGGGCGAGCAAAATGGGCAAAACGCCGATCGTGGTTAACGACTGCCCCGGCTTCTTCGTCAACCGCGTGCTGTTCCCCTACTTTGCGGGATTCAGCCAACTGCTTCGCGATGGTGCGGACTTCCGCAAAGTCGATAAGGTGATGGAGAAACTGTTCGGCTGGCCAATGGGCCCGGCATACCTGCTCGACGTGGTCGGCATCGATACCGCGCACCACGCGCAGGCAGTGATGGCCGCCGGCTTCCCGCAGCGTATGCAGAAAGATTATCGCGACGCGATCGACGCGCTGTTCGACGCCAGCCGTTTCGGCCAGAAAAACGGTCTCGGCTTCTGGCGGTATCAAGAAGACAGTAAAGGCAAACCGAAGAAAGAAGAAGACCCGGCCGTCGACGCGCTGCTGGCGGAAGTCAGCCAGCCAAAACGGGACTTCAGCGACGATGAGATTATCGCCCGGATGATGATTCCGATGGTCAACGAAGTGGTCCGCTGCCTGGAGGAAGGCATTATCGCCAGCCCGGCGGAAGCGGATATGGCGCTGGTTTATGGCCTCGGCTTCCCTCCGTTCCACGGCGGCGCATTCCGCTGGCTGGATACCCTGGGCAGCGCAAAATATCTCGATATGGCGCAGCAGTATCAGCACCTCGGCCCGCTGTACGAAGTGCCGGAAGGACTGCGTAATAAAGCACGCCATAACGAACCCTATTATCCCCCGGTAGAACCAGCCCGCCCGGCGGGCGTTCTGAAAACGGCTTAAGGAGGCACAATGGAACAGGTTGTCATTGTTGATACAGTTCGCACCCCGATGGGCCGTTCGAAGGGCGGCGCCTTTCGCCACGTGCGTGCGGAAGACCTCTCTGCGCACCTGATGCGTAGCCTGCTGTCGCGTAACCCGTCGCTTGATCCGGCTGCGATTGACGATATCTACTGGGGCTGCGTACAGCAAACGCTGGAGCAAGGTTTCAACATTGCGCGTAACGCCGCACTGCTGGCCGAGATTCCGCATTCGGTACCGGCCACCACGGTCAACCGCCTGTGCGGTTCATCGATGCAGGCGCTGCACGATGCGGCGCGCATGATCATGACCGGCGACGCCAGCGTCTGCCTGATTGGCGGCGTGGAGCATATGGGCCACGTCCCGATGAGCCACGGCGTGGATTTTCACCCGGGTCTGAGCCGTAATGTGGCAAAAGCGGCCGGTATGATGGGGCTGACCGCCGAAATGCTGGCGCGCCTGCACGGCATCAGCCGGGAAATGCAGGACCAGTTCGCCGCGCGTTCCCACGCTCGCGCATGGGCGGCAACGCAGTCCGGCGCATTTAAAGCGGAAATCATTCCGACAGGTGGCCATGATGCCGACGGCGTGCTGAAGTCATTTAACTATGACGAAGTGATCCGCCCGGAAACGACCGTGGAAGCGCTGGCTGCATTAAGACCCGCATTCGACCCGGTGACCGGCACCGTCACGGCAGGAACCTCCTCCGCACTCTCCGACGGCGCAGCCGCCATGTTATTAATGAGCGAAAGCCGTGCCCGCGAGCTGGGGCTAAAACCTCGCGCTCGCGTACGTTCCATGGCGGTGGTCGGCTGTGACCCATCAATTATGGGCTATGGTCCGGTACCGGCATCAAAGCTGGCGCTGAAAAAGGCCGGACTGGCTGCCAGCGATATCGACGTTTTTGAAATGAATGAAGCGTTTGCCGCGCAGATCCTGCCGTGCATTAAAGATCTTGGCCTGATGGAGCAGATCGACGAGAAGATCAATCTCAACGGCGGTGCGATTGCCCTGGGCCACCCGCTCGGCTGCTCCGGCGCGCGTATCAGTACTACCCTGATTAACCAGATGGAGCGCAAAGACGCACAGTTCGGTCTTGCCACCATGTGTATTGGTTTAGGTCAGGGGATCGCAACGGTATTTGAGCGAGTTTGATTAAAGAGTTATCTCAAAGCTATTGGTGCCAGAACAAGGCGGCAGGCGAATGACAAATTCGTCAGGAACGAATTTGAACAGCCGAAGGCTGCCTTCGATGAGGGACACGGATGTCCCTTATTCACCCTGATGAGCTTACATACCGTAAGTGATTCGGGATGAATAAGCGCCGTCAACGCAGTTATGGTGACCATGGCGAAGAGAGGGGGTTTAGTTGCCGTTTTTCCCGCCTGTCAGGGGCGGGTTTTTTATTTCTACCGTTCTCTACCCTCTCCCTGAAGAAGAGGGCGTGAGAATCAGATAAAGGCAAATGCATCGCCGAACAGGCGATCTTCGCGGGCATTGCGCTCATTGCAGAACAGCTCACGGGCAATTTTTGCCATTTCGAAGCGGCCGGCAATATAAATATCATGCTCTGCCAGAGTGCCATAGTCCTGCAGTACCGCGGTCAACACGGTGCCAGAACGCCCACGCCACTCTTCTTCCGGCTGTTCCACAACCGGCTCAACACGCAGACCCGGGTGCTCCACGCTCAGCGCTTCCAGCTCTGCCAGATCGTAGAGATGTTTCGCTTCGCGACCACCCCAGTACACGGCAATATCGCGGTTCGGGTTACGCGCCAGGGCGGTAAGCAGAATGGAACGCACATAGGAGAACCCGGTCCCCCCGGCGATCAGGATCAGCGGACGATCTTCGTCCTCACGCAGCCAGGCCTCACCATGCGGAATATCAACCTCAATCTCGCGCTCTTTCAGAATGCGATCCATAACCGCCATCGCATACAGGTTGAGCTCAGAGGCGCCGATATGCAGTTCAATACATTCCTGCTCCGCCGGCGTGGAAGCCATGGAGAACGGACGCTTGTCGCGCTCATCCATTACCACCATCAAATATTGACCAGCGCGGAAAGAAAACGCCGCTTCCGGCACTAATCGAACGCGATACACGGTATCGGTAATTGCCTCCACCGAGGTCACTTTACAGCTTAAGGTTGTCATGCGTCCCCTCTGTCGGGTCTATAGAGCAAAACAGCGGCGTTAGCCCCGCTTACTGTGATTTAAAGATAGCCAGCTCATCCCAGATGGCGTCAACGCGCGCCGTCACCTCAGGATCTTTCTTAATAGGACGACCCCATTCACGCTGGGTTTCACCTGGCCATTTATTTGTGGCATCCAGCCCCATTTTTGAACCCAGGCCGGAAATCGGCGAGGCAAAATCCAGATAATCGATCGGCGTATTTTCTACCAGTACCGTATCACGAGCCGGGTCCATACGGGTAGTAATCGCCCAGATCACGTCGTTCCAGTCGCGCGCATTAACGTCATCATCGCAGACGATCACGAACTTCGTGTACATAAACTGGCGCAGGAATGACCACACGCCCATCATGACGCGCTTGGCGTGTCCGGCGTACTGTTTCTTCATCGTGACCACGGCCAGACGATAAGAGCAACCTTCCGGCGGCAGGTAGAAATCAACAATTTCAGGGAACTGCTTTTGCAGGATCGGCACGAAGACTTCGTTCAGCGCGACGCCCAGGACCGCAGGTTCATCCGGCGGGCGCCCGGTATACGTTGAATGATAAATCGCATCTTCACGCTGAGTGATATGCGTAACCGTAAATACCGGGAAATTATCCACTTCATTGTAGTAGCCGGTATGATCGCCATACGGCCCTTCCGGCGCCATTTCACCTAGCTCAATATACCCTTCCAGCACAATTTCCGCGCTGGCCGGTACTTCAAGATCGTTGGAAATGCACTTGACCACTTCCGTTTTGGTGCCGCGCAGCAGGCCGGCAAACGCATACTCTGAAAGCGTATCGGGAACCGGCGTCACGGCGCCAAGAATGGTCGCCGGGTCAGCGCCCAGCGCCACGGAGACCGGAAAGCGTTCGCCCGGATGAGCCGCACACCACTCCTGAAAATCCAGCGCGCCGCCGCGATGGGAGAGCCAGCGCATGATCAGCTTATTCTTACCAATGAGCTGCTGGCGATAGATGCCGAGGTTCTGCCGTTCTTTATGCGGACCGCGAGTGACCGTCAGTCCCCAGGTAATCAGCGGGGCAGCATCTTCCGGCCAGCAGGTCATGATCGGAATACGCGTCAGATCAACGTTGTCACCTTCAATGATTTTTTGCTGGCAGGGTGCTCCGCGCAGGCGCTTTGTCGGCATATTCAATACCTGCTTAAACTGCGGCAGCTTATCGAACAGATCGCGAAAGCCTTTCGGCGGTTCCGGCTCTTTCAGAAAAGCCAGCAGCTTACCCACTTCACGCAACGAGCTGACATCCTCCTGCCCCATCCCCATAGCGACGCGGCGCGGAGTGCCAAACAGATTGCACAACACCGGCATGGTGTAGCCTTTGGGATTTTCAAAAAGCAGGGCCGGGCCGCCGGCACGTAAAGTGCGATCGGCAATTTCGGTGATCTCAAGGTGCGGATCGACCGGCAGGGAGATTCTTTTCAGTTCGCCCTGCTGCTCCAGTAATGTCAGAAAGTCGCGTAGATCGTGGTATTTCATGGAGTTATTATTGACCTCTATACAGGCGGCTGATTATACGGTGTTCGCCAGCGCCATGCTGTACTTTTGTTAAATTAGAGTGAAAGAACATAGAATTTTTGATTTCAGTTATATTGGCTTTCGCGATCGCCCCAGGCTTTTGTTATGCTTGCTGCTAATAGAGTGGAAAGAGTTATTATGCAAGCCTGGTATTTACTGTATTGCAAACGTGGGCAGCTTCAGCGCGCCCAGGAACACCTCGAACGACAGGCAGTTAATTGCCTGATGCCGACTATCGCACTGGAAAAAATCATCCGCGGCAAACGCACTACGGTCAGTGAACCTTTGTTCCCCAATTACCTGTTTGTCGAATTCGATCCGGAAATTATCCACACTACGACTATCAGCGCCACGCGAGGTGTGAATAACTTCGTGCGCTTTGGCGCCCAGCCCGCCACGGTACCGTCCGCGGTCATTCACCAGCTCTCTATCTATAAACCGGAAGGCATCACCGACCCGGAAACACCGCACGAAGGTGACTTCGTCTTGATTACCGACGGCGCGTTTGAAGGGCTGCAGGCTATCTTTAGCGAACCGGATGGTGAAGCGCGCTCCATGCTGCTGCTGAATCTGCTCAACAAGCAGGTACTGCAAAGCATCAAAAATACCGACTTTCATAAAATCTGACGGTACGCTTAAAAACGGATGCCAAAAAGCGTTCTGACATTCGTGTCAGCGATCTCTTCCAGCCGCTGAGCCTCCTCCCCGCGCCATCCCGCTATGCGGGTCAGAATATGCGGCAGATATACCGGTTCATTCCGGCGGGAAGCGGGCTTCGGGCTAAGGTCGCGGGGCAGCAGATACGGGGCATCCGTTTCAATCAGCAGGCGTTCTGCCGGGATATCTGGCAGCAGCGCGCGCAGCTCAAGCCCTCGTCGCTCGTCGCAGACCCAGCCTGTAATGCCAATATACAAACCGTGGTTCACGCAGGCACGCATTTCTTCGCGGGTTCCGGTGAAGCAGTGCAGCACCGCACCAGGCAGTTTATCCAGCCAGGGCGTCAGGAGCGTCAGGAAACGTTCATGGGCATCGCGGCAGTGCAAAAATACCGGCAGAGACAACTCGGCTGCCAGCGCCAGCTGGGCGCTGAAGGCGGCCTCTTGCTCCTGAGGGGTTGAAAAGTTGCGGTTGAAATCCAGCCCACATTCGCCGATAGCGACGACTTCCGGCTGGCGCGCCAGCTGAAAAATGGAGTCAGCCACCGATGCCGCCCAGCTGCTGCTGTCATGAGGATGCACCCCGGCGGTTGACCAGCAGCGGGTATAGCGATGTGCCAGCTGCCGGGCCTGCTCGCTTTCATGCAGGTTAGTCCCGGTGAACAGCATGCCGGTCACGCCCGCCGCCTGAGCGCGGGCCACGACCTCATCGCGATCGCGGGAAAACTGTGGACTGGTCAGGTTGACGCCGATATCAAACATCGCTTCTCCAATATGACAACCGCCCTGACGGGCGGCTGGTTACTCTTCTTTGCTCCCCGCCTCTTCAGCGGCGGCATCCTCGTCACGCGTCAGACGTTTTCCGGTATAGAAACGCGCAAAGAACACCCCGATCTCAAACAAGCAGTACATCGGAATTGCCAGCAGCGTTTGCGAGAAAACATCCGGTGGCGTCAGCAGCATGCCGACGACGAATGCTCCCACCAACACGTACGGCCGCTTCTTACGCAAATCTTCCGGGGTCGTGACGCCCATCCAGCACAGCAGCACGATCGCAACCGGCACTTCAAACGAAACGCCAAAGGCGATAAACAGCGCCATGACGAAATCGAGATAGCTGCGAATATCCGTCGAGACCTGCACACCCTCCGGCGCCGCGTGGGTCAGGAAACCAAACGCCAGCGGGAAAACGACAAAGTAGGCAAACGCCATACCGATATAGAACAGCAGCGTACTGGAAACCAGCAGCGGCATAACCAGCCGACGCTCATGTTTATACAGCGCCGGGGCAACAAACGCCCAGACCTGGTAAAGAATCACCGGCACCGACAGAATCACCGAAACCATGAAGGTCAGTTTGATCGGCGTAAAGAAAGGGGAAGCCACGTCGGTGGCGATCATCGTTGCACCCACCGGCATCTGCCGGATAAGCGGTGCGGAAACCAGCTGATAGATGTCGTTGGCGAAGTACACTAACGCCAGAAAAATGACCAGTATCGCGATGATGCTATTGATCAGGCGCTTACGCAGCTCAATCAAATGCGAAATTAGCGGTTGAGTATCTTCTACGCCCATTTTTACGGTTTATCACTCGATGCAGGGGAGGAATCGGAAGCTGTCACGGCAACTTTTTCTTTGGCGACCGGGAGCGGGTCAGGCTGCGTAGCCGGCTGCTCTGGCACAACGCTCTCTTCTGCGGCTGGAGCGTGAACGGGCTCGCTGGCCTGATGTTCAGCCGTCGCCGGCGTAATATCCTGGCGCTGCGCTTCACTGCCCTTCACTATCGGGTTATGAATCGTGTTCGCTTCGTCGCTCGCTTTCTCAGGATCGTGGGCGGTATAAGAACGTTTCATAGATTCAGCGGCTTCACGCAGCTCATCCATTGACGCTTTCAGCTCCGGCGTCAGGTTATCCAGGCTCGCCTTTTCCACTTTCTTCAGGCTTTCCTGGAACTCCTGCAGTTTTAGTTCCTGAGTGATCTCATTTTGTACGGTAGCCGCCAGCGATCGTAGCGTACGAATCCAGCTGGCCACCGTTTTTACCGCTACAGGTAATCGCTGTGGCCCCAGGACAATGAGGCCAATGACGAACACCAGCAGTAGTTCACTAAAACCGATATCGAACACGAATTACACCTGCTCTTTGTCGTGGCGTTTTGTCTCGTCTTTTTTCGCATCATCCGGCTTATCAGCGATCGATTTCGCCGTGAAATCTGCATCCGGAGCAGACTTTTCAGGTTTTTCATCATCGCTCATGGCTTTTTTAAAGCCTTTGATCGATGCCCCCAAATCTGACCCCAGCGAGCTCAACTTTTTCGTCCCGAAAAGCAGAACCACAATGACGACAACAATTAATAACTGCCAAATACTGATACCACCCATACACGTTCCTCTATGACAGATGATGAATGATTAGGACGCATTATACACGTCATCCCACAAGCCGCCTCTTTGTCAGGCCGCTCGCATGACTTCGCGCAAAAACCAATGCGCTGTGATAAAGGCGCTTCCCATCAGTGCGTTTTCCGCCAGCCAATCAGCCAGGACACCGCGCCAGCGGCCATCAGCCAGCCTGGCATCATGCCCCATTCCGGGCGGTGGATAAATAACAGCGTACCACTCAGTAACAGAACCGCGCCTATACCAAACAGATAACGGGACTGCCCCTGACGAACATGTCGCACCTGGAAGTCGCGCACGATGGTATCCACGCTGGTCTGCAGCTGCTTACTCTGCTGCAAAGTCTGGTACACCAGCTCAGGTATCTCCGGCATTCTTTCGATCCAGAACGGCGCTTTTTCTTTAAACGCACGCACCAGCGCCGGAATGCCGACCTGATCTTTAATCCACGACTCAAGGAAAGGTTTCGCCGTTTTCCACAAGTCTAACTGAGGATAGAGCTGGCGGCCTACCCCTTCTACGTAAAGTAATGTCTTCTGCAGCAGCACCAGCTGCGGCTGCACTTCCATATTGAAGCGCCGGGCGGTGTTAAACAGGTTCAGCAGCACATGACCAAACGAGATCTCAGCCAGCGGCTTCTCGAAGATCGGTTCGCAGACGGTGCGAATAGCAAACTCGAACTCTTCAACATTGGTATCCGCAGGAACCCAGCCTGAATCCACGTGCAGCTCGGCGACTTTACGGTAATCACGGTTGAAGAAGGCGATGAAGTTTTCCGCCAGGTAGCGCTTATCTTCTTTGTTCAGCGACCCCACGATACCGCAGTCGATCCCGATGTACTGGGGGTTCTCCGGATGGTCGTAGCTAACAAAAATATTGCCCGGATGCATATCCGCGTGGAAGAAGCTGTCGCGGAACACCTGGGTGAAAAAGACCTGCACGCCGCGTTCCGCCAGCAGCTTCATGTTCGTGCCCTGCGCCTCCAGCGCCTCCACGTCGGAAACCGGAATCCCGTAAATCCGCTCCATCACCATCATGCCTTCGCTGCAGTAATCAGAGTAGACTTCCGGTACATAGAGCATCGGGCTGTCTTCAAAGTTGCGCCGCAGCTGAATGGCGTTGGCCGATTCACGTAGCAGGTTAAGTTCATCCAGCAGCGTTTTTTCGTATTCGCGCACCACTTCCTGCGGGCGCAGGCGGCGACCGTCGGGCAGTAAGCGCGGCACCCAGCGCGCGAGACGATAGATAAGTTTCATATCCGCTTTAATCACCGGCACGATGTCCGGGCGGATCACCTTGATAACGACCTCTTTGCCGTTTTCTTTCAGCCGTGCGGTATGGACCTGCGCAATAGAGGCCGATGCCAGCGGTTCAATCGAGAAATCGTCAAACCAGGCCTCTACGGGAAGGCCGCCCATCGCCTGTTCGATCTGCTGTTTCGCCAGCCGACCATCGAAAGGCGCTACGCGATCCTGCAGCAGCGCGAGCTGATCGGCGATTTGCGGCGGGAACAGATCGCGGCGGGTAGAGAGCATCTGACCGAACTTGATCCACACCGGCCCCAGCTCCTGCAGCGCAAGGCGCAGACGTTCGCCGAGGGGTTGGTTTTTATGACGATTCGGCATCCAGAACAGCATCCGCCGCCCGATACGCAGCGGCAGCGTGATACGCATTTTGGGAATGAGCTCATCAAGCCCATAGCTCAAAAAGGTGCGGATAATAAGATACAGGCGCCGTAATTCTCCTGGCGTCATTTGCCCTCCAGCGTTTCCAGCCGTTTTTCCAGTGCGGAAAGCGCGCGTTCCACAGCCGCGGTCTCTTCGCCAAACCAGGCCATTTCCAGCGGCCCCGGCGCCATACGCCACTCTTCGGTCAGCGCCTCAGCGACATAGCGCTGCTGACGCTGAACGCCGTGCAGCAGAAAGCGAGCTCCGGAGCGAAAGACCTTACTGACCCCTTCCGCAACGATATCGCCGGTGTAAGGCGCCAGCAGCTCAGCCGGATCGAATTCCGCCAGGTCACATAGCGCTACCGTGTTCTGCACCACCTGCAGATCGCCCTGCACTTCCAGGTCACCGCTGCGAATAAGCGCCGTGAGCTGTTGACGGTTGCGCAGCTGTGGCAGCACGCTGAGGCGGGTAATGACGGTACAGTCGGCATCGCCTTCCCAGGCCCCCAGTACATCCACCTGACGCTCGCTGAAGACCAGCACAACTGGCGTCGACAGCTCCTTCAGCTCAACGCGCAGCACCTTCCCCAGCAGACGCTGGCGAGCAGGTTTTAACGCTTTGTCGCGCCAGAGAAAGGTATTGAGGGCGGTTTCAATGCCAGCGGTAACCAGTGGTTTGAAAGGCATGCGATCCCTCCTGTCAGAACTTATAACCGCGGTGCAACGCAACGATACCAGCCGTCAGGTTGTAGTAGTCGACGTTTTCGAAACCGGCGTCCTGCATCATGGCTTTCAGGGTGTCCTGATTCGGGTGCATACGAATAGATTCCGCCAGGTAGCGATAGCTTTCACCGTCTTTGGCAACCAGCTCCCCTACGCGCGGCAGCACGTGGAAGGAGTAGGCATCATAGGCTTTGCTGAGCGGTTCAATAATCGGTTTCGAAAACTCGAGTACCAGCAGACGACCGCCCGGCTTCAGGACGCGATACATTGAACGCAGCGCTTTTTCTTTATCGGTGACGTTACGCAGACCGAAGGAAATGGTGATGCAGTCAAACGTATTGTCGGCAAACGGCAGGGCTTCCGCGTTAGCCTGAACGTATTCAACGTTGCCGACGATACCGATGTTGCGCAGCTTTTCGCGGCCCATTTTCAGCATGGAGTCGTTGATATCCGCCAGCATGACGCGCCCCGTTTCACCCACCAGGCGAGAGAACTTCGCCGTCAGGTCGCCGGTGCCACCGGCCAGGTCCAGAACGGTCTGTCCGCGGCGTACGCCGCTGCAGTCGATGGTGAAACGCTTCCACAAACGATGAATACCGAACGACATCAGATCATTCATAACATCATATTTTGCGGCCACAGAATGGAATACATGTGCCACCATGTCCGCCTTCTGCTCTTTGGCTACGGTCTGAAAACCAAAGTGCGTCGTTTCTTGTGAATCCTCAACCATCTCAATGCCTGCTTATCAAGAAAATGTTCGCCGAGTGTAACAGATTCAGCGCATTTCCCATACGGTTCAACGCGGCGTAGAGGGTTCACCGGACATCGCCTCATCGGCCCGATCGGCGATAAATTCGTTATCTTCCAGCGCGTTTTCGTCTTCTTCAGAACGATATTCGTCATCCTGAGCCGTTGCCTGATCGACTAAATCAGGATTAATCCCGCGCTTCACTTCAACGCCAAGACCGCGGAACGCCTCTGCCTGCACCAGCAGATTCCCGCGCCCGGAAGCGAGCTTTTTCATCGCCTGGCGATAGTTATCCTGGGCTTTATCCAGGCTCTGCCCGATGGCGGACATATCATCAACGAACAGGCGCATTTTGTCGTACAGACGACCTGCGCGTTCAGCTATTTTCTGCGCATTGCGGCTTTGATGTTCATAACGCCAGAGATTGGCAATCGTCCGCAGCGCTACCAGCAGCGTCGTCGGACTGACCAGCATAATATTGTTCTTCAGCGCTTCGCTGATAAGTTCAGGCTGACGGTCGATAGCCAGCAGGAAAGCCGGCTCCACGGGAATAAACATCAGCACATAGTCGAGCGAGCGCAGGCCCGGCAGCTGTTGATAATCTTTACGCCCGAGCAGGCGAATATGGTTTCGCACCGAGGCGATATGCTCTTGCAGCGCCGCCTCGCGGGTGTAGTCATCTTCGGCATTAAAATAGCGCTCGTAGGCCACCAGCGTCATTTTGGCATCAATGACCACGTCTTTCCCCTGCGGCAGGCGGACGATCACATCGGGCTGCATGCGCGAACGCCCTTCTGTTTCGATGCTGACCTGGGTCTGGTATTCATACCCTTCGCGTAGCCCGGAAGCTTCCAGCACGCGGGTTAACACCACCTCTCCCCAGTTACCCTGCGTTTTGTTATCCCCTTTCAACGCCCGGGTCAGGTTCAGCGCCTCCTGCGCCATCTGCGCGTTCAGCTGCTGCAGATTGCGGATCTCATGGGCCAACGTATGCCGCTCGCGCGCCTCCTGGCCAAAACTGTCCTGCACCTGGCGGCGGAAACCGTCCAGCTGTTCACGCAGCGGCGTTAGCAGGCCATGTAAACTCTGCCGGTTCTGCTCATCGACGCGCCGGTTGCTGTGTTCGAAAATGCGGTTAGCCAGGTTTTCAAACTGCTCGCTCAGACGCTGTTCGCTGTTCACCATCTGGCGGATTTTATCCTCGGCGTGTATCCGGGTAGATTCAAGGCGGGTGGTGACTTCGCGGAGATCGGCCTCCAGTGAGCTATTGATGTCACGCAGGCTACGCAGTTCGTTATTCAGCAACTCGCATTCATCGCGCCAGTGGGCCTCTTGCACCAGCTGCTGGCGCGCAGCGCTGAGCTCGATATCCAGTTCACGGCGATCCTCGATAAGGTCGGCGCGAATTTGGTCAGCTTTGGCTTTGGTCGCCAGCCACCCTGCGACCAGCCCTACGGCCAGCGCCACGATGGCACTTATCACAATCGAGATATCCACAACGCCCCCTGCGGCAACAACTTACGGCACAAAAATAGAATTGTGCTGTACAAACGTCCAGTTTAAAAGAGATTTCCTGCGAGGCGCAGCGCAAAAAAGAAAGGCCGGAAGATCCGGCCCTGGGGTGAGAGGCGAGGAATTACAGCAGACGGCGAGCCGCTTCCACCACGATTTTTACCGCGTGGCTTTCGGTTTGCTTCATGGTTTCCGCGTTCGGAATTTCCTGCTGGGTACGGTTGACGATAACCCCGGCGACCATCCCGGCACGCAGCCCCTGGCTGGCACACATGGTCAGCAGGGTCGCAGATTCCATCTCGTAGTTCATGACCCCCATGGACTGCCACTCTTCCATAGAGCCTTTAAAACGGCTGACCACGCGACCGGAGAAGGTGTCGTAGCGCTCCTGGCCCGGGTAGAAGGTGTCAGATGATGCGGTAACGCCGATATGGGTGGTCGCACCGATCGATTTTGCCGCTTCAACCAGCGCAGTGGTACAGGCAAAGTCAGCCACGGCCGGGTATTCCATCGGCGCAAAGTGCAGACTCGCGCCATCGAGACGTACCGATGCGGTGGTGACCAGCACGTCGCCGACGTTAATGTGTGGCTGGATAGCCCCGGTGGTGCCGATACGCAGGAAGGTACGAATCCCCAGCTGCGCCAGTTCTTCAACGGCAATCGACGTTGACGGGCCACCGATACCGGTAGAGCAGACAATGACCGACTTGCCATCCAGTTCGGCACGCCAGGAGGTAAATTCGCGGTGAGATGCCAGCTTGACCGGCTTATCCATCAGCGCGGCGATCTTTTCCACACGCTCCGGATCGCCAGGGACGATAGCCAGCGTAGCCCCTTGTAAATCGTTTTTGGTGAGGCCGAGATGAAAAACATCAGACTTAGACATAAAAAACTCCTCTGTGGGTCGAATTATCAGCAGAAGCAAAACGGTACTTTACAGAAGCTACCCGCTAAATTTTGTGACAAAAATCACCATGAACAAAAAACATTGCAATGATTTTCCATCAAAAAGTGATAAACATCACATTAACAAGTTATATTCATCGTGCCTGAACAAAAGATAGCCTGTTTCAGGCACTGTGCTTTGTTAACGTCCGGTCGATAGCGTCTATAGTTATCGATGCGCTAATAAATAAGGGTACGGAGAATACCATGACCACAACCAAGCAACCTGGCTTTGCGCCTGCAGCCACGCCGCACGCTTCTACCGCCGTTCATACCTCGGAGGAGAGCATCACCACAGGCGAAACGTCGATCCCCACTCAAGGAGAGAACATGCCGGCCTATCATGCTCGTCCGAAGAACGCCGATGGCCTGCTCCCGGTCGTTATCGTTGTTCAGGAAATTTTCGGCGTCCATGAACATATCCGCGACATTTGCCGCCGTCTGGCGCAGGAGGGGTATCTGGCTATCGCACCAGAGCTCTACTTCCGTCAGGGCGATCCGAATGACTATACCGATATCCCCACCCTGTTCCAGGAGCTGGTCAGCAAAGTGCCGGATGCACAGGTGCTGGCGGACCTCGACCATGTCGCCAGCTGGGCCGCACGTCACGGAGGCGATGCTCATCGTCTGCTGATCACCGGCTTCTGCTGGGGGGGACGCATTACCTGGCTTTATGCCGCCCACAACCCGCAGTTGAAAGCCGCCGTCGCCTGGTACGGGAAGCTGGTCGGGCAGAAAACCCTCAACTCAGCGAAATATCCGGTGGATATCGCCGTTGATCTCAACGCGCCGGTGCTGGGGTTGTATGGCGGCAAAGACGCCAGCATTCCGCAGGATACGGTGGAAACCATGCGCCACGCGCTTCGCGCGGCCAACGCCAAAGCAGAGATCATCGTCTACCCGGAAGCCGATCACGCCTTTAACGCCGATTATCGCGCCAGCTATCATGAAGAGTCGGCCAAAGACGGCTGGCAGCGCATGCTGGCGTGGTTTGCACAGTATGGCGGGAAGCGCGCGTAAGCCGCTAGCGGTTGCCGATATGACGGTTAATCATATCGGCGATCGTGCCGTCATTCTTCCATGCCGCCAGGCAACCACAGACAAATTCATAGTGCTGTAGCCGGTTTCGTGGAACGCAAATCGCTTGCTGTATCTGACTAAAGCTATCAGGCAGCAGGCGAAACTGGGGATATTCCCGCGCCACGCTGGCAAGCGGTTGACGGATCCCGGCAACCATCTCCCCTTCCCCGGCGATAAAAGCACGGATCGCCTCCTGGGAGGTGGCGTATTGACGCATCGTGGCATGCTGTAACGTGCGAATCAGATACAGCTCATAGGCCGCCCCTTTCCCGACGTTAATCGTCACTCCCGGGCGATCCATCTCTTGTACGGAGCGAATATCGCTGTCGTTTCTGACCAGCGCTGAACTTTCAATCGTGACATAGGGCGGGGTGAAGCACAGTTTGTCTTCGCGAGCGGGATCAATCGCCAGGAAAGCAATATCCCACTGGTTCAGCAAAGCCGCATCAACCACTTTTCCGGCCGTCGGCCAGGTCACAAATCGCGCCTCGCAACCGCATTCAGCGGCCAGTTTTTTGGCTAACTCGGCGGTGATGCCACCCGGGGTATTATCCGGCAACAACGTGGCAAGAACCGGGTTCCCCAGATTAATAGCAAAACATAAAGACCGCTGCGGATCGTCAAGTCTGGTCATCATTCTCCCCCGGAAATGTCTGTACGTGCCCTGTGCAGCTAAGCGTAGCCCAGCCGCGAGAACTCCGCAGGTTGCACGGCGCATGGGCCAGCACGGAAGAAAAAAGAAAAAAGAGGAGGAGGTCTGGGCCTCCTCCGGGACGGGGGTAACGGAATTAGGCCTGGCGCAGATTCTGCGCGGCTTTCACCATGTTGGCCAGCGCAGCGCGGGTTTCCGGCCAGCCGCGGGTTTTCAGGCCACAGTCCGGGTTGACCCACAGACGCTCTGCCGGGATACGCTGCGCCGCTTTCGCCAGCAGCGCTTCAATCCATTCCACGCTCGGCACGTTCGGCGAGTGGATGTCATATACGCCCGGTCCGATTTCGTTCGGGTATTCGAACTCTTCAAACGACTCCAGCAGCTCCATGTCAGAACGCGAGGTTTCAATGGTGATCACGTCCGCATCCAGTGCGGCAATGGAATCCATGATGTCGTTGAACTCGCAGTAACACATATGGGTGTGGATCTGGGTATCATCCCGCGCCACCGCGGCATTGATTCGGAAGGCTTCTACGCCCCACTGCAGGTAAGCATCCCAGTCGCTACGCTTAAGCGGCAGGCCTTCACGCAGCGCCGGCTCATCAATCTGGATAATGCCGATACCGGCCGCCTCCAGATCCGCCACTTCGTCACGCAGCGCCAGCGCAATCTGCTTAGCGATGGTTTCACGGCTGACATCTTCACGCGGGAAGGACCAGCACAGAATGGTCACCGGTCCGGTGAGCATACCTTTCACCGGTTTGTCGGTCAGCGACTGAGCGAATTTCGCCCACTCAACGGTGATCGCCTCCGGACGGCTGACGTCACCGATCACCACCGGCGGTTTCACGCAGCGGGAGCCGTAGCTCTGGACCCAGCCGTTCTGCGTGAAGATGAAGCCATCGAGGTGCTCGCCGAAGTACTCCACCATGTCGTTACGCTCGGCTTCGCCGTGAACCAGAACATCTAATCCTAAACGTTCCTGCTCAACAATCGCCTGCTTGATGTGCTCCGCAATACCGGTGCGATAGTGGTTCGCATCGAGATTGCCTTTTTTGAAGTCCAGACGCAGGCCACGGATCTCGGTAGTCTGTGGGAAAGAGCCGATGGTCGTGGTCGGCCACGCCGGTAGATTGAAGCGCGTACGCTGTGCCCTGGCACGCTCAGCGTATGGGCTGTTGCGCTGGCTGTCCTGAGCGGTAATGGCCGCCAGACGTTTTTCCACCGCCGCATTATGTACGCGGGACGAGTGACGGCGAGCCTGAATCGGTGCGCTCCATTCAGCCAGTTTTGCGGTCTCGCCGCTGTTCAGCGCATCGCGCAGCAGCGCCAGCTCTTCACATTTTTGCAGGGCGAAGGCGAACCAGCTTTTCACTTCCGCGTCGAGACGGGTTTCCACGCTCAGATCGATCGGGCTGTGCAGCAGGGAGCAGGAAGAAGCGATCCACAGCGCACGCTGGCCGACGAGGTCTTTAATTTGCGCATATTTCTCGGTCAGATCGGCGCGCCAGACGTTGCGCCCGTTGATCAGGCCCGCAGAGAGCAGCCAGTCGGACGGCAGACGCTGATGCAGAGCAGCCACATCATCTTTACCGTGCACCAGGTCAACGTGCAGGCCCTGCACCGGCAGCGCGGTGATGGTGTCGAGGTTCGCGGCGATGCCTTCAAAGTAGGTGGTCAGCAGCAGCTTAAGCTGGCCCGCGAGCGCATCATATGCCGGTTTGAATGCATCCAGCCACGCCTGCGGCAGCTCCAGTACCAGCGCCGGCTCGTCAATCTGCACCCACTCGATGCCGCGTTTTGCCAGCTCTGCCAGCACCTGCTGGTAAACCGGCAGGATATCGTTCAGCAGGCTCAAACGGTCAAACTGTTGGCCTTTGACTTTGCCCAACCACAGATAAGTGACCGGCCCCAGCAGGACCGGTTTAACCTTATGGCCGAGCGCCAGCGCTTCATCCACTTCATCCAGCAGCTGGGTCCAGGTCAGTTTGAACTGCTGCCCTTTTACAAACTCCGGCACCATGTAGTGGTAGTTGGTGTTAAACCATTTGGTCATTTCTGCCGCTGCCGCCGGTTCGCCGGACGGCGCACGGCCGCGACCAATGCGGAACAAGGTATCGATATCAACCGAGCCATCTTTGTTCTGATGACGAGCCGGCACGTTACCCAGTAGCAGGCTGGTGGTCAGAACATGGTCGTACCAGGCGAAATCACCCACCGGCAGCAGGTCAACGCCCGCCTGCTTCTGCTGCTCCCAGTGGCGGGCACGCAGCTCGCGGCCCACCGTCAGCAGTTCTTCGCGGGTCGAGTGACCCGCCCAGTAGCTCTCTTGCGCTTTTTTCAGCTCGCGACGTAGGCCAACGCGAGGGAAACCGAGGGTGTGATTAATAATTGTCATTTTTAAGACCTCATAATTTTTTAATCCGAAGGATTTCGGATTCAGGGAAGGCGGCAAGCTTGATCATCCCCGGGTGCTTACTCATGTAAGTGACCGGGATGAGCAAGCGCAGCCAACGCGCCATAAATTCGAAAGACACAGGATTTAGCCATCCAGATGTTTACACATCCATAATTGACAGGTACTGTATATTCCTCAAGCGCAAATTATTCATGCCGAAGTGAAGGACTTTCATGATCGAAATTAAACACCTGAAAACGCTACAGGCGTTGCGGAACAGCGGGTCGCTGGCAGGCGCTGCGGCGGCTCTGCATCAAACCCAGTCCGCTCTGTCTCACCAGTTCAGCGATCTGGAACAACGCCTTGGCTTCCGTCTGTTTGTGCGTAAAAGTCAGCCTCTGCGTTTCACCCCGCAGGGGGAGATCCTGCTCCAGCTGGCAAACCAGGTGCTGCCGCAAATCAGCCGCGCGCTGCAGGACTGCCACGAGCCGCAGCAAACCCGTCTGCGCATCGCTATCGAGTGTCATAGCTGTATACAGTGGTTGACCCCGGCACTGGAGAGTTTCCGCGCCCGCTGGCCGCACGTCGAAGTGGATTTTCAGTCCGGCGTGACCTTTGACCCGCAGCCAGCCCTGCAGCAAAGCGAGCTGGACCTGGTCATGACCTCCGATATCCTGCCGCGTAGCGGCCTGCACTATTCGCCGATGTTCGATTTTGAAGTTCGTCTGGTGCTGGCGCCGGAGCATCCGCTGGCGGCGAAAACGCGCATCGCGCCAGAAGACCTGGCCTCGGAACTGCTGTTGATTTATCCGGTTCAGCGCGGTCGCCTGGATATCTGGCGCCACTTCCTGCAGCCGGCCGGTATCAGCCCGCAGCTCAAAAGCGTCGACAATACCCTGCTGTTAATCCAGATGGTCGCCGCACGGATGGGCATCGCCGCCCTGCCGCACTGGGTGGTGGAAAGTTTTGAACGCCAGGGTCTGGTGGTCACCAAAACCCTGGGCGAAGGACTGTGGAGCCGGCTGTACGCCGCGGTACGCGACGGCGAGCAGCGCCAGCCGGTCACCGAGGCGTTTATTCGCTCAGCGCGGAACCACGCTTGCGATCATTTGCCGTTTGTCCGGAGTGCGGAGCGACCCAACGGCGATGGACCCACAGTGAGGCCAGGATCACCAGAGCTCCTGTAATAAAGCTCGGCCAGTGGGGCTGTTCCTGCCAGATGGCAAGGTTAACCAGCAGCCCGGCGGGGACATGCACGTTATTCATAATGCCCAGCGTGCCGGCATCCACCTGCGTGGCCCCGTAGTTCCACATAAAGTAACCCAGCCCCGACGCCGCCACGCCCAGCCAGACCAGAACGCCCCACTGTAGGGTTGTGGTTGGCAGCCGCTGCGGATTACCCAGCATAAACCAGGCCGCCACTGCCACCAGGAAGGCCCCCATATAGAACCACGCAAACGCGTTGTGCTGCGGCATCGGGCGCAGCTCCATCAGGCGCTTATAGCCCACCATACCGATAGCAAAACTGAGGTTCGACAGCTGAACCAGCAGCAGTCCCGTCCAGAAATGATCGCTCACTTTGTCATAGCGAATAATGGCTGCGCCCAGCACCGCCAGCCCCGCGCTCAGCAGATATCCCCAGCGGAGCTTGCGTCCGCTGAGCAGATCGTAAATCAGCGTGATATACAGCGGCGTAAAGACGGTAAACAGCAGGAATTCAGAAACCGTCAGGTACACATAGGCGCGGAATGCCAGCAGGTACATGATGCCAAGCTGCATCGCCCCGACCAGCATGTAGAGCACGATAGTACGCGGCGATTGCCCGCGGGTACGCAGAAACGGCAGAAAGACCAGCGCCGCCAGCCCCACGCGCATTAGCACGGAAAAGTAGCTATCGACGCTACCCGCCAGGTATTCGCCTATCAGGCTAAAGGAAAAAGCCCACAGGATAGTGGTAATAATCAGTAGCGCCACAATGAATGTCTCTCAGGAAGAAGAGCACTCATTGTAGCGGAGAGTCAGGTTGACGACTGAGCAATAAACGAACAGCCGTCAATCTTTATCAGGCGAGATAGAGCTTACGCAGATAGTGCGGCACCGCATCGTCAGCGTTGCTGCCGATCACTTCCAGATCCGGATGCAGGTCTTTCAGCCGCTGGTGAGCGTTCTGCATAATGCAGCCTTTGCCCGCCATCGACAGCATTTCTGCGTCGTTCATGCCATCGCCAAACGCGATGCAGTCTTTCAGACCGTAGCCGAGCATTTTGGCAACCGCTTCCAGCGCATGCCCCTTCGACACGCCACCGGCCATCACTTCCAGGCAGGTCAGCGTGGAGAAGCTGACGTTCACGCGATCGCCCCAGCGGGCGTTGATCGCCTGCTCCAGCGGCAGCAGATGCTGATGATCATCGCAGGTGAAAAAGACTTTGCTGATCCCTTCGGGATCGAGTTCGCCCACTTCATACAGCTTGTAGTTAAACACCGCTTCTTTGAAAAAGCGCATCTCTTCCGGGCGATGGCGATTCATATACCACTCATCTTCGCGGTAGACGTTGGTCACCACCTTCGGGTCGTTACGCATCATTTCGAACAGATCGGCGGCAATATCACGGTCGAGGTTATGGGCAAAGATCTGTTTTCCCTCGCTGTCGTGCACGCGCGCGCCGTTGGAGGTGATCATGTAGGATTTGATGCCGAGATTGTCGCGAATCTGGCCGACATCGATGTAATGGCGTCCGGTGGCGAAGACAAAATTGATCCCGCGCGCGGTCAGCAGCTGCAGCGTCTCTTTTGCGTAGGGCGTTAAGTAGTGATCGGGAGAAAGCAGCGTGCCATCTAAGTCAGACGCAACAACCTGGTACATAAAAATTTTAACCTCTAAGCAGGGCGACGAGCGTTTTCGTCGGATTCATTGTGTCGACTGAAAAAATCGACGATGGCATTCAGCGCGACTGAGCGCATGGCGTCCTTTTCAAAAAGGATCTCATGGTATGCCCCTTCTATAACAAGCGGCTTATTACCTTCGCAGGGCCGACCTGCCGCGGCACGGAGTTCGCAGTAGCGCTCGTGCATGCGGTTATCAACCACGCGTTCTTCTTCTGCCTGCAATAACAGTGTGGGAGTGGTGTCTTTCTCTACGCCCGCCAGCGCCTCTTCGCCTGCGAGGATCCCCTCACGCACCCAGTGGTAGGTTGGCCCGCCGACGCGCAGCTGTGGTTCATCGGCATAGAAGCGCAGATTACGGCGATAGCGTTGGCGACTGTGCGTCAGCACGTTGACCGAAAAGGGCAGCGCCCGCCAGCGGCCGGTACCCAGCGCATACTCTTCACGAATGCGCTGATGGCCCTCAGCCCAGTCGAGAATATGACGCACCATCCAGTCCGGGAAACGCATGACGATACCAAACATGGGCGCGCACAGCGCAATAGCGTCGCAATGCTGCTGGTGACGCTGCAAAAACAGCGTCGCGATGGCCCCGCCCATCGAATGCGCGAGGATAAACCTTTTTCGCCAGTGGCCGGGGGCAACTTCCTGCTGCCAGAGCGCCGCCAGATCGTCGACATAATCGCTAAAGCGCACCACGTGGCCGCGATGGCTGTCGGTCAATATGCGCCCGGAACGCCCCTGGCCGCGATGGTCGATAATCATCACGTCGAAACCGCTGTGGAACAGATCGTAAGCCAGCTCGGCGTATTTCACGTAGCTTTCAATACGCCCCGGACAGATGACCACGAGCCGATCGTTATCTTTGGCGCAAAAGCGAACAAAACGGACCGGGACATCGTCTACGCCCCTGAATTCCGCCTCTTCCCGCTGATGCCAGAAATCGGTGAGTGGCCCCATCGTAAAAGCCGCAAACGCGTTTTCTCGTGTATCCCAATCCTTTTGCTGCCGAAACATCGGGCTTACACCCCTGTTAACCACTGAAAATCGTTTTTTTAGCGCGCATCACACAATGCTTACGCAATAGCGTATTGTGGCATAAAAACAGACAACCAGGGAGTTTCTCATGACGTTCGAGTGGTGGTTCGCCTATCTGCTGACATCCATTATCCTCAGCCTGTCGCCAGGTTCCGGGGCTATTAATACCATGACAACCTCGATCAACCACGGCTACCGCGGCGCGGCCGCCTCGATTGCCGGATTACAAACCGGGCTGGCGATCCATATCGTCCTTGTTGGTATCGGCCTGGGAACGCTGTTTTCCCGCTCGGTGCTGGCCTTCGAGGTGCTGAAGTGGGCCGGGGCGGCGTATCTTATCTGGCTGGGTATTCAGCAATGGCGCGCGGCGGGATCGCTCAATCTCAATACCCTGGCAAAGGCGCAAACGCGTGGAAAACTGTTCCAGCGTGCGGTCTTCGTCAACCTGACCAACCCGAAAAGCATTGTCTTTCTGGCGGCGCTGTTCCCGCAGTTTATCGTGCCGCATCAGCCGCAGGTCATGCAGTATCTGGTTCTCGGCGTCACCACTATTGCGGTAGATATCATTGTGATGATTGGCTACGCGACGCTGGCGCAGCGTATTGCGGCATGGATTAAAGGACCGAAACAGATGAAGGCGTTGAACAAAGTCTTCGGATCGTTATTTATGCTGGTAGGCGCGCTGTTAGCTTCCGCACGCCATGCCTGACGGGAGAGTCCCGGTTTGCCTGAAGCAAACCGGGAAAATCTGCGCTTAGCGCGAAATGATCAGATGAATGCCGAAGCCGGCAAAGAGCGTGCCGGCAATGCCGTCGATCCATTTTGCCATTCGCTGGTAGCCGCGACGCATCGTCGGTAGGGCGAACAGGCTGGCGACCACGGTAAACCAGGCCAGCGTTTCCAGAACAATCAGCAGGAAAATCCCCCAGCGCTCGCCCGTGCCAACGTTATCGCCGACAAACAGGGAGAAGACGGAACCAAAATAGATAATCGCCTTCGGGTTAGCGAGGTTGGTCAGCAGCCCTTTCAGGAAGCTACGGCCGCTGCGGGCCAGCTCGACCTGCGGCTCCGGCGCCGCCACGGCGCTTTTCTTCAGCGCCCCGCGCAGCATCTGATAACCCATCCAGCACAGGTACAGTCCACCGCCCACCATGATAATGGTGTGCAGCCAGGCCATTTTTTCGATAATCAGGTGCAGGCCAAGCAGCGCAACGCCCGCCCAGACCATGACGCCACAGGTAATCCCCAGCACGCCCATCATGGCCTCTTTACGAGAACGACTCACGGCGGTCTGAGAAACAAAGAAAAAGTCCGGGCCAGGACTCATCAGCGCAATGATATGCACCAGCGCGACGGTGAGGAAAAGCATTAGCATGATTGCACCCTAATCTATCGGCAATTTGGATCGCAGGAATATAGTGAAGACCGAAACTATCCTGACACTTTTTTGCCCGGCTGACTACTCATCTTCACCATCGATATGCGCCCGAATCAGCGCCATAAACTCTTTCCCGAAACGCTCAAGTTTACGCGTGCCCACGCCGTTCACGCTCAGCATCTCACCGGCGGTCATCGGCGACTGCTCCGCCATTTCGATCAGCGTCGCGTCGTTGAACACCACGTACGGCGGGATATTCTCTTCATCGGCGATCGCTTTACGCAGTTTGCGCAGCTTGGCAAACAGCTTGCGATCGTAATTGCCGCCGAAGGATTTTTGCATCGCCTTCGGCTTCAGCGCCACGATACGCGGAACCGCCAGCTGCAGCGGCACCTCGCCGCGCAGCACCGGACGCGCTGCCTCGGTTAGCTGCAGCGCCGAGTGCTGCGCGATATTCTGCGTCACCAGACCGAGGTGAATCAGCTGGCGAATCACGCTCACCCAGTGTTCATGACTCTGCTCGCGGCCGATGCCGTACACCGGCAGCTTGTCATGCGCCATTTCACGAATGCGCTGATTGTTGGCCCCGCGCAGCACTTCAACCACGTAGCCCATACCAAACCGCTGATTGACGCGGTAAATCGTCGACAGCGCTTTGCGCGCGTCCATTAATCCGTCGTACTGCTTCGGCGGATCGAGGCAGATATCGCAGTTGCCGCATGCTTCCTGGCGCCCTTCGCCAAAATAGTTGAGCAGCACCAGACGGCGGCAGGTTTGCGCTTCGGCAAACGCCCCCATCGCGTTCAGCTTGTGGCGCTCAATATCCTGCAGCGGCCCGGCAGGTTTCTCCTCCAGACAGCGACGCAGCCACGCCATATCGGCCGGATCGTAAAACAGCATCGCTTCCGCCGGCAGGCCATCACGACCGGCGCGACCGGTTTCCTGGTAGTAGGATTCAATATTGCGTGGAATGTCGAAGTGCACCACGAAGCGGACGTTGGGTTTATTGATCCCCATGCCGAAAGCGACCGTGGCCACCACGATTTGCAGATCGTCGCGCTGAAATTTCTCCTGCACATCCGCACGCACGTCGTTCTCCAGCCCGGCATGGTAGGCCGCCGCGCTGATCCCGCGACTTTGCAGGCGTGCGGCGGTATCTTCCACTTTCGAACGGCTGTTGCAGTAGATAATGCCCGATTTTCCGCGCTGGTCCTGCACGTAGCGCATCAGCTGATCGAGCGGTTTAAACTTCTCCATCAGCATGTAGCGGATGTTCGGGCGATCGAAGCTGCTGACCTGAATCAGCGGGTCATTCAGCCCCAGCAGGCGAACGATATCGCGGCGGGTGGTGTCATCGGCGGTGGCGGTTAACGCCATAAACGGGATCTGCGGCACACGCTGGCGCAGCTGGCCCAGGGCGGCATATTCCGGCCGGAAATCATGACCCCATTGGGAAATACAGTGCGCTTCATCCACCGCCACCATTGCCAGGTTCCAGTGGCTGAGATGCTCAAGGAAGTTATCCAGCATCAAACGCTCGGGGGCGATATACAGCAGGCGAATCTGCCCGCTGCGACAGCCGGCCATGACTTCCTGCTGCTGCTCGCGGCTTTGGGTCGAGTTCAGACAGGCGGCGGCCACGCCGTTCGCCAGCAGCTGGTCGACCTGATCTTTCATCAGCGAGATCAGCGGCGATACCACCACCGTCAGGCCGCCCAGCACCAGCGCGGGCACCTGGTAGCACAGCGATTTGCCGCCGCCGGTCGGCATGACGACCAGGCAGTCACGCCCGCCCAACGCCGTGTCGATAATGCTTTCCTGGCCCGGGCGAAACTGCTGGTAGCCGAAGGTTTCCTGTAAAACCTGCTTTGCCAGCAATGTTTGATTCAATACTTCCGCCTGCGCCACGTTGACCCCGTCTGCCTGAAAAGAAAACAGGCGCTATTTTCAGCGCCAGTGAGCCAGAGTGCAACGATTAAAACAGATCGTTAAGCGTCACGCCGACGCCGACGCGGGTCTGGTTAAAGTTATAATCGATAAGCGACTCGCCATAACCGCTGTAAACCTGGGTGTAGAAGCGCACATGGCGGGTAATCGGATAGCTGACGCCGAGCTCCGCACCGCCGTAACCGGTGTTCCAGTTATATTGCCCCTGGGCGCTGAGGATCGCCTCACCTAACTGATACCCCACCTTCAGGCGGTAATAGCCCATATATTTGGTGATATCCGGGTTATCGTTGGTGCTGCCGACCACATACCAGGGTTTCACCTCCACCAGCCAGTTGCCATTTTGCGCCATCAGGCGGGCATACAGGCGGTTCCAGCTGCGGGAAGTGGGATCCGAGCGACCGTTCGAATCGTGGTTGTAACCCATTTCGACATCACGCAACGTCCAGCCGGCAAGCTGATAATCCGTAGCAAATCCCAAAAACAGCTGCGGTTCATAGTTGGTTTCACGAAACGGTGCGGACTCTTTGCTGTTGGAGAGCTGCCACCAGGACTTCTGCGTATAGGATGCCCCGAGCAGCGAGTTCTCGCCGAGGATCCCTCGCCACAGCGGAAATGCCAGACTGAGCTGGAATTTGACTTCATCTTTGCGGGCATTTTCCGCCCAGTCATAGCTGGAGATCGCTTCCTTGTTGATGTCGCTACTCCACGTATAGAGCAGGTAGTTGCTCTCATAGGGATACAGCAAGAAAGGATTATCATGGTCCTGCAACAGGTTCGCGATAATGCTACCGCGCACCGCCGGTTTATCATGAACCGGCGGACTAACCGGCGCATCCTGCGCCAAAACGCCGGCCGGAAGCGCGCTCAGCGCTAACAGCCAGGCCAAAGAGATACGCATTACTGTTCTCCTGAATGAGTGATTTTTATTTCTGTTTTATCCCGCATCCATTCTACCTGTTTACCGCCATCCTGCCCGGTTATCCGCTCTGAAAGTGGCAATCGCCGTTTCAGAAGCATAAAATCAACATTTTATTAACGAATGGATACAATTGTCATGTCTGAACTCACTGCCGACGCCGTCCTTAAGCTGGTGGGCGAAATCTTTGTTTACCATATGCCGTTTAATCGCGCCTTAGGATTGAAGCTGGAGCGTTATGAAAAAGAGTTTGCCCAACTTAGCTTCAAAAATCAGCCGATGATGGTCGGTAACTGGGCGCAGAGCATTCTGCACGGCGGAGTGATTGCCTCCGCGCTGGACGTCGCCGCCGGGCTGGTGTGCGTAGGCAGTACGCTGACCCGCCATAACACCATCACCGAAGAAGAGCTACGCCAGCGTCTGTCGCGCATGGGAACCATCGATCTGCGCGTCGACTATCTGCGCCCCGGACGCGGCGAGCACTTTACCGCCACCAGCAGCCTGCTACGCGCCGGGAATAAGGTCGCGGTCGCCCGCGTGGAGTTGCATAACGAAGAGCAGGTCTATATCGCCAGCGCCACGGCGACGTATATGGTGGGTTGATCGCGGTAAATAAAGTAACATCGTTGTTTTGGCGTAACGGATTTTACCGATGGATGCAAAACAAACGCGGCTGGGGGTTATACTGGCTCTTGCCGCCTATTTTATCTGGGGCATCGCACCTGCCTACTTCAAACTTATCTACTATGTTCCCGCCGATGAAATCCTGACGCATCGCGTGATCTGGTCATTCTTTTTTATGCTGGCGTTAATCAGCCTCAGCCACCAGTGGCCGCAGGTGAAAAAACTGCTGCATATGCCGCGCAAGATTTTCCTGCTGGCGCTGTCGGCAGTGCTGATTGGCGGCAACTGGCTGCTCTTCATCTGGGCGGTGAATAACCACCATATGCTGGAGGCCAGTCTCGGCTACTTCATTAACCCGCTGGTGAATATTGTGCTGGGGATGATTTTCCTCGGCGAGCGTTTTCGCCGCATGCAGTGGGTGGCGGTGCTGCTGGCCGTGTGCGGTGTGCTGGTACAGCTGTGGACCTTTGGTTCGCTGCCGGTTATCGGCCTTGGGCTGGCCTTCAGCTTTGCCTTTTACGGGCTGCTGCGTAAAAAGATCGCCGTGGATGCACAAACCGGGATGTTAGTCGAAACCCTGTGGCTCCTGCCGGTCGCCGCCGTCTACCTGTTTGCCATCGCCGATAGCCCAACCAGCCATATGGGAGAGAACCCGTGGTCGCTGAATCTGCTGCTGATGGCGGCGGGCGTTGTCACCACGATTCCCCTGCTGTGCTTTACCGGCGCGGCAACCCGTCTGCGGCTCTCCACCCTGGGATTCTTCCAGTATATCGGCCCGACGCTGATGTTCCTGCTGGCGGTGATCTTTTACGGCGAAGTTCCGGGGGCAGATAAGATGGTGACCTTCGCCTTTATCTGGGTGGCGCTGGCGGTCTTTATCGTCGATGCGCTGTATACCCAGCGCCGGCAACGCAGAGGATAGCCGACGCGGATATCCTGCCCGGATAAGGCGGCAGCGCCGCTATCCGGGTGCTTATCCCCTACAGCCAGTTTTTACGCTTGAAGTAGAGATACGGCGCCAGGCCGGCGAGCATCATAAAGACGATCGCGCCGGGATAGCCAAAGCTCCAGTGCAGCTCCGGCATAAACTCAAAGTTCATCCCGTAGCTGGAAGCCACCAGCGTAGGCGGCAGAAAGACCACGGAAACCACCGAGAAGATCTTGATGATGCGGTTCTGCTCGATGTTGATAAAGCCCATCGCCGCCTGCATCAGGAAGTTGACCTTCTGGAACAGCGATTCGTTATGTGGCAGCAGGGATTCGATATCTCGCAGGATTTCGCGCGCCTGCTCCAGCTGTCCCGCAGGTAAACGCGCCTTGCGTACCAGGAAGTTCAGAGCGCGCTGGGTATCCATCAGACACAGACGGACCTTCCAGCCAATATCTTCCTGCTCGGCAAGCGTTGAGAGCGCATCGTCGTACTCATCGCCCTGACGACCTTCCATAATCACGCGGCTGAGTTTTTCCAGGTCGCTATAGATATTTTCGATTTCATCCGCCAGCTGTTCGATTTTGGTTTCGAACAGATCCAGCAGCAGTTCATAGGCGTTGCCATCAACCATTAACTGGTTGCGAACGCGCATGCGATAGAGGCGAAATGCCGGCAATTCACGTTCGCGCAGAGTAAACAGGCGCCCTTCACGAATCGTAAATGCCACGGTGGAGTTACCGGCGTGATCCTCTGCATCTTCAAAAAAGAAAAAAGAGTGAATGTGTAAACCGTCTTCATCTTCGAAGAAACGCGCCGATGCTTCGATATCTTCCAGTTCCGGGCGCGTTGCCAGGTTCTGACCCAATTCCGTCTGCACGCGGCTTCGTTCTTCGTCGTCGGGCTCGACCAGATCGACCCACACCGAACTGGCGAGATGTTTGATCTCATCAGCTTCCAGGCGTGTTAAACGATTATTTTCCAGTTGAAATGCGCTCAGCATGACCGGGACTCCCAATGCAAAAAAATTATCGGACAGTTCGGTGGGCACACAGAAACAATTTGGGTTTCAGACCATTAAGCCTGACTCAGAGCGACGGGTATGACGGGTCGCTGACAACCGCTAAGGCTATCAGCATAAGAGGATAGCCTTAGGAGTTGTTCCTGACGGACAGGAAGTTGAGCCAGCATCTACTGGGTGTGTCCAAGGCGAATGTCCTCTTAGCGTAATCGTGCGCGCATGTTACGCCAGCACAAAAACGGCGTCAACACGCAACGGAACGCTAAAGAGCAAATCCTGCCCTTTAGCATATAAGGCTAGCAGATTATTACAAAAAAACGATATTTTTCTTACTGTTACACTGTTTCCAGCCGGGCATAGGCCGCCACTAACCATTTAATACCTTGCCCCTGGAAGGCGACCTGCAAACGGCTATGCTCGCCGCTGCCTTCCAGATTCACGATGGTGCCTTCGCCAAACTTCGGATGGCGTACGCGCTGGCCCAGTTTATAACCGGTATCGTTTTCCGCCATCGGCGTCCCCATCCGCTGATGGCTGACCGGACGACTCACCGTTGCGCGCAGGCGTACCTCTTCTACACAGGCTTCCGGCAGCTCGCCGATAAAGCGCGACGGGCGATGGTAAACCTCTTTGCCGTACAGACGGCGGGTTTCTGCATAGGTGAGAGTCAGTTTCTGCATCGCGCGCGTCACGCCGACGTAAGCCAGGCGACGCTCCTCTTCCAGCCGGCCGCCTTCATCCAGCGCCATCTGGCTCGGGAACATTCCCTCTTCCACGCCAACGATAAACACCTGCGGAAACTCCAGACCTTTCGCCGAGTGCAGCGTCATCAGCTGCACCGCATCCTGCCAGGTATCCGCCTGCCCTTCCCCCGCCTCCAGCGCGGCGTGAGAGAGGAAGGCCTGCAGCGGCATTAAATCCTCATCTTCATCGTTGTAGCTGAACTGGCGCGTTGCCGTCACCAGCTCCTCTAAGTTTTCGATTCGCGTCTGGCCTTTCTCGCCCTTTTCCTGCTCGTACATCATCCGCAGGCCGGAATCGTTAATCACCCGGTCGGTCTGCACGTGCAGCGGCATATCCGCCGTCTCCTGCGCCAGGGCGTCAATCAGCTCCATAAAGCGTTGCAGCGCGCTGGCGGCGCGCCCGGCGAGGGCTTTATCTTTTAACAGCTCGCGACAAGCCTGCCACAGCGTTAGCTGACGGTCGCGCGAGGTCTGGCGCACCACGTCCAGCGTGCGGTCGCCGATACCGCGGGTGGGCGTATTCACCACGCGCTCAAACGCCGCATCGTCGTTACGGTTGGCAATCAGACGCAGATAGGAGAGCGCATCTTTGATCTCCTGGCGTTCGAAGAAGCGCATGCCGCCATAGATACGGTACGGCATGCTGGCCTGCAGCAGCGCCTCTTCCAGCACGCGCGACTGGGCGTTGCTGCGGTAGAGAATGGCGCACTGCTCAAGCGCCCCGCCGTTCTCCTGCCAGGTTTTGATACGGTTGACGACAAAGCGCGCTTCATCGAGATCGTTAAACGCGCAATAGAGGGAGATCGGTTCGCCGTCGGCGCCGTCGGTCCACAGTTTCTTACCCAGACGCCCGCTGTTGTTTTCAATCAGGGCGTTAGCGGCGCTCAGGATATTGCTGGTCGAGCGGTAGTTCTGCTCGAGGCGGATGGTCTGCGCGCCGGGGAAATCGGTGAGAAAACGCTGAATATTCTCAACCTGGGCGCCGCGCCAGCCGTAGATCGACTGGTCATCATCCCCTACGATCATCACTTTGCCGCTATCGCCCGCCAGCAGGCGGATCCACGCGTACTGAATGTTGTTGGTATCCTGAAACTCATCCACCAGGATATTGGTGAAGCGTTCGCGGTAGTGCTGGAGAATATGCGGTTTATTGAGCCACAGCTCGTGCGCACGCAGCAGCAGCTCGGCAAAGTCCACCAGACCAGCGCGATCGCAGGCTTCCTGATAGGCCTGATAAACCTTCTGCCAGGTCTGTTCCACCGGGTTGCCGTAACTCTGAATATGATGCGGGCGCAGCCCTTCGTCTTTCTGGCTGTTGATGTACCACATCGCCTGACGCGGCGGCCACTGCTTCTCGTCGAGGTTCATGGCTTTAATCAGGCGCTTCAGCAGGCGCAGCTGATCTTCGCTATCGAGGATCTGAAAATCCTGCGGCAGGTTTGCGTCCAGATGGTGGGCCCGCAGCAGGCGATGCGCCAGCCCATGGAAGGTGCCGACCCACATGCCGCCCTGGGTCGTCCCCATCAGCTGGCCGATACGATGGCGCATCTCCGCCGCCGCTTTGTTGGTAAAGGTCACCGCCATGATGGAATACGGCGAGCAGTTTTCTACGCTCAGCAGCCAGGCAATACGGTGTACCAGAACGCGCGTCTTACCGCTGCCCGCTCCCGCCAGAACCAGCATATTGGTGCGTGAAGCGGCTACGGCTTCACGCTGTTTATCATTGAGGCTGTCGAGCAGGTAAGAAACGTCCATTGGCACCGCCGGAAATGAGCTGCCCGGCAACGCATCGTCTACCGGGCATACTGTTAATATATACAGAACTAGTGGTGATTATATCAGCGAGGTCAGAGATGCCAACCGTGAAATTTCAATGTGTGGCAGCAGGCGGCTGTCGGTCGCGCGCATCAGATCGGCCCCCTGCGGCTTGATCCAGCAGGCCTGCATGCCGCAGCGAATAGCGCCCGCAACATCGGTGGTCAGATCATCCCCCACGTGGAGTATCTGATCCAGCGGCAAATCAAGACGCTCCGCCGCCAGATGGTACATATCAGCAAAGGGTTTCGATCGCCCGTCCGGACCAGCACGCAGAACAAAACGGAAATAGTCGCTCAAACCAAAGAGTTCGGGCTGCGCGTTGCCGTTGGTCACCGCCACCAGCGGCCATTTCTCCGCCAGCGCGGCCAGCGTATCGTGAGTTTCCTGCGGCACGTCGATCAAACTACGCCAGTGGGCAAAATTCGCCATTGCCGCATCCGCGCCCTTGGCAGCCTGCCCGGCAGAGAGTCCGGCATTCGTCATCCCCAGCACCAGCGCGCGGCGGCGCCACTCGGTGACGTCGTGGTAAATCTCGGGCTCGCTCTCCAGCAGCGTCTGGCGCAGCCGCTGCAGCTCGTTGGCATCAAACTGGCTCAGTGACGGATGGTAGCCGCGCACAAAGGCCAGCGACTCCTGCAGCGTCCGGTCGATGACCGGGCGGTTGTCGTAAAGGGTATCGTCCAGGTCAAACGTCAGTGCAGAAATTTGGCCCAGCGGTCGGTAAAAACGCATTATTTCCCCCGTTTGGCGCGCGGATGCGCCGCATCATACACCGAGGCAAGGTGTTGAAAATCAAGATGGGTATAGATTTGGGTGGTCGAGAGATTGGCATGACCCAGCAGCTCCTGTACGCCGCGCAGATCGCCGCTCGACTCCAGCATATGGGTGGCAAAGGAGTGGCGCAGTTTATGCGGATGCACGTGGCTATTCAGCCCCTGCTTAATGCCCCATTCGGCAAAGCGCTTCTGCACATTACGCGCGGAAATACGTTTCCCCAGTTTAGATAAAAACAGCGCAGCGTCATCCGTGCCAAACAGACCGCGTAAATCGAGCCAGTGTTCGATCCACGCCACCGCGCTGCGCCCAATCGGCAGGCGGCGTTCTTTGCTTCCTTTGCCCATCACCCACACCTCCCCGGATTCCAGATCGAGGTGTTGAATATCAAGATTGACCAGCTCGGAGAGACGCAGACCCGCGCCATACATTACCTCCAGCATCGCCCGGTCGCGCACCGCCAGCGGATCGTTAAGATCGATATCCAGCAGCCGGTTGACGTCATCGACATCAATATTTTTCGGTAAGTGACGGGGAATTTTTGGGGCGGAGATACCTTTCGCCGGGTTCGCCGCCAGCTCGCCCTGCGCCACCAGCCAGTCAAAGAAACTGCGCAACGCGGAAAGCCGCAGCGCAAGGCTTGCCGGCCCCAGCCCCTGTTTACGGCTACGGACCGCCAGGCCACGAACCTGAGCGGCATCGCACTGCTGCCAGCTTTTGAGCCCCGCCTGTTCCGCGAGCGCCATCAGCGCATCAAGCTGACGCCGGTAGTTCAGTAGCGTGATCGGGCTCAGCTGACGCTCCACGCCCAGATAGCGTAGAAAGCGCTCAACGGCGGTGAATAAGGGAGAGTCGGTCATGCGCGTTCAACCCAGCGCTCCAACAGACCCGGCAGCATTAACGCAATTTCCTGCAGCAGCTGCGTTCCCTGACCTTGTTGATAATGCTGGGCATCGCGACTGCTGAAAAGCATCACGCCAGGGGCATCATCGCCGCCCAGCAGCGACATCGCCACCGAGCCAATAGCTTTCGCTTCCGGCAGTACCACCAGCAGTTCAGGTCCGTGCAGCGGCCCGAGATAATGACGAGCCTGCCCAAGACGCTGAATGCGGATAGGCTCAAATGCCTGCCGGCTTAGCGCCAGATGGGTGAATTTTGACGGCGCGCCCAACCGCCAGCTATCGGGAAACAGACGCACCGTCGCCCCCGCCAGCCCTATTTCGCGCGCCCAGCGGTGAAAGCGATTGAGCATCTCATCAAGGCTTTCCGCCGCCGCCAGCCGCGTCTGCAGATGCAGCAGACGCTGGAACAGGCTCTCATTCGCCGTGGCCTGCTCCATCAGCAGCATCATGTTCTCTTCCAGCACGTTGATATGGTTACGTGCCCGCACCATGTGCCATTCCACCAGCGAGATCGAGCCGCGTACCGGATGCGGAACGCGCATGTGCTCGACCAGTGCAGCATTACGAATAAAAAATTCAGGATGTTGCAACAGATAGTCCACCACCGCGCGGTCGTTCAGCGCGCCGGTGATTTCCTGCTGTTCTTCCCCGACTTGTTTCATAAGTGAATAAATCCGTCGTAGACATGTGCCGCCGGGCCAGTCATAAACAACGGTTGGCCCGGGCCTTTCCAGGCGATATCAAGACGCCCGCCTGGTAATTCCACGCGTACTTCTTCGGCCAGCAGTCCCTGTTGGATACCAACCGCTACCGCCGCACAGGCACCGCTGCCGCAGGCCTGAGTTTCACCTGCGCCGCGCTCATAAACACGCAGACGAATGCGATCGCGCTCGACCACCTGCATAAAACCGATGTTGGCGCGCTCCGGGAAGCGTTCGTGGCTTTCCATCACCGGGCCGAGGGTTTCCACCGCGGCGGTTTCCACATTATCGACCTGAATGACGCAGTGCGGGTTCCCCATCGAGACCACGCCGCACAATACTGTCTGCTCGGCGGCGCGCATAATATAGGTCTTTTCCGCTTTGTTGGCGCGGAAGGGCACCTGAGAGGGCTCGAAGTTCGGCTCCCCCATGTTGACGCGCACCAAATCGTCTTCCGTTACGCTTAATACCATACGGCCGTTTGCCGTGCTCACGCGGATGTCACGTTTATTGGTCAGGCCTTTCAAGCGGACAAAGCGGGCAAAGCAGCGCGCGCCGTTACCGCACTGCGACACTTCGCTGCCGTCGGCGTTGAAGATACGATAATGGAAATCCAGATCCGGATCGTAAGGCGGCTCAACAACCAGCAGCTGATCGAAACCGACGCCCAGATGCCGATCCGCCAGGCGGCGAATCAGCTCCGGTGAGAAAAAAACATTCTGCGTTACCGCGTCAACGACCATAAAATCGTTGCCAAGGCCATGCATTTTAGAGAACTGCATCATCTACTCCAGTCGCGCGGAACAGAACGTTATCGTTAATAGTTTACCTGGGTCGGGCCGCCGCTATCGCCGCGATCGTTACGATCTGGCGCCGAGCTCTGGATACCGCTATTGACCGGTTTGGTCGGCGGAGCCGCCGTCTTTTCTGCCGGAGGGAAATAAAGCGGTCCCTTCAGACCACAGCCGGTCAGGCTGAAGATCGCCAATAAAACGGCAAGCGTTGGAAAAACGTTTTTCATTGATAGTTGCCCGTGATTCACTCTTTCTGCTTTCTATCATCGCAGGAGAAGACGTAAAAGCAAGCGTTTAGCATCCGACTGCGCGCGCTTTTGTTTCGCGCTATACTGCCGCCATCTTCAAAAAAGCAGGGTAGAACCATGAACGACAGTGAATTCCATCGCCTGGCTGACAGCCTGTGGATGACCATCGAAGAACATCTGGACGAGCGGGACGGCGATAGCGATATCGACTGTGAGATCAACGGCGGCGTGCTGACCCTCAGTTTTGAGAACGGCAGCAAAATTATTATCAACCGTCAGGAGCCTCTGCATCAGGTGTGGCTGGCGACAAAGCAAGGCGGCTACCATTTTGATCTTAAAGGTGATGAGTGGGTGTGCGACCGCAGCGGTGAAACCTTCTGGGATCTGCTGGAGCAGGCGGCGACTCAGCAGGCCGGCGAAGCCGTGAGTTTTCGCTAAGCCAGCGCTTTCATCGTCATCGGGAAAGCAAAACCCCGGCGAAAACACAACGTCGCCGGGGAAATGGTGACTCAGCAATGTCGATCAGGAATAGTGCTGCTGCAGCATGGGCGACGCCACGGCATCCTGGCTCACCGGCGCGGCAGCCGCCCCGATCGCCTGGCTGCGGAACGGAATCACCTGAGGTCGACCGTCAACGTCAACGATCTGATAGAACTGCGGCAGGTTGAAGTTGATAAAACTGGAGCCGTAGGTGAAACGATCGTGGGATGAAGAGTAGAAGCGGCTCACGTCACGCACCAGCTCCTCTTTACTGCCTTCACAGTGATGATAAACCTCGGCGCGGTTGCTCTCGTCGAGAATATAGATATTAAATCCGCTCTCGTTATCCGCCTCTTCAAAGAAGAACTGAATAATCCCTTCGCTGGCAAATCCATCCACTACCGCCGGTAGCTTAACATGGTTGGTTTCCACCTGAACCGACAGGCCGTGCAGCTTGTTATGCGAGATAGCGCCGTAGAATTCAATGGCGTTCTCCAGCTTCTGCACCGACACGTTAAGACGTTCGAAAAACAGTCCCCAGGTCTGCCCGGAAACGCGCAGCGCCTTAAAGCGCCCGGTATCCTGACGGGTACTGGAAAGGCGCAGCTCAATGCACTCGGACACCATCTGCTGCACGCGGGTGCGGATGAGACCGCGCAGATGCTGACTGTAGCAGAACACTTCAACGCTATCCGGCGGCGCAGCATCCTGATGCATTTTACCGAGAATGGTTTTCAGCGCTTCGATCATCGCCTGCTCGCCGTTAAAGTGCAGGGTGCGCACTTCGTTCCACGAGTTGCGGTACAGCAGATCGACGCTACCGATTAAGCACTTCTGCTCTTCGCCAAAGCTGAAGACATCCAGTTTACGGAAATCAAAATGCACGACCTGATTGCGGAACGCCGCCGTCGGGTCATATTCGAGGTTGACGATAATCGCCAGGTGGCGGATTTCGCAGGGGCTATACAGCGCTTTGGGCGTTGGCGACGGCAGACGCAGCGGGAAATGGTGCGAAACGTCGGCGACCATCTCCTGAAGCTTCGCCAGATCGACGATACCGTTGCCCTTAATAAACAGGCGAGTGCGTGACGTCAGCAGGCCGTTAAACCAGGCCCATGCCACCAGCTTATTAAGATAACGGTTATATTCCAGCGGCTGATGGCTGATGATCGATTCCATATCCGGCGCACGGTTGTACACATACCAACCGGTACGGTTGGCACGGCCAGGAGGCACGTGGATGAAGGTCAGATTCGGCTCGGAGAGATCCGGAGAGATTTGCGGGTTCACCAGCGTCACTTTGCCCGGCAGCGCTTCAAACGCCGCATACAGCTTACGGGTCAGTACGCCGATATCCTGCGGACTGGCGGACACGCTGAGGTTGTTACGCCGCGCAAAGCGGATCAGGTTGCGATAGCTTTGCATCATCGCATCCAGCAGCTCGTTGTGCGCTTTGCGTACTTCGTCGATCTTCCAGTTAGCCCGGTTGTCCAGCATCATCAGACGCTTTTCATCCCAGCCCCACTCTTGCACCAGGTGGCTCACCACTTCACGACGCCAGCCTACGCAGGCGCGCTCGCGGCTGAGTTTTTCGCACACTTTCAGATAGAAACAGCGGCGCACCAGATCGAGACGCGTGTCGTCTTCAATGGCCTGCAGATAGGCGGTCACGCGTTCCAGCATCATGCAGTAAGGATCGAGCCCAAACGAGACGATTTCTCCGTCGTGCAGACGCTGTTTAATGTCTTTCGCCAGCAGGCGGTTGTTCGGGTACTCCCAGGAGTAGGCTTCCAGCAGCAGCGTTTTCAGCACCGCTTTATACGGTGAATCGATACTTTTATAGAGCTGCCACAGGCTGGCGCCGAAATACTCTTCCGCCGACAGCGAGCTCAGGCCGCCCAGATCGAGCCACTCATTTGGCGTCAGTACACCTTGCGCATAGAGCCCCATCACGTAATCGTCGTAATGATCCTCTTCGTCGCACGGCACCATATTCCACAGAATACGTTTCCCGGCGAGGCGCACGGCGGTGCGGTAGAACTCATCCAGCAGCAGGATATGCTGCGTCGACCCGCAGTCTTCGCCACCCAGGCTGCCGCTTTCGTTATGGCGGAAGCGGTTTTCGTCAATCAGGAAGAAGCTGACCTCAACGCCCAGCGATGCCGCCCAGCTTTCCAACAGGCTACATTTGCGCTGCAGCAGCTGGCGCTCTTCGGTATCAAGCCATGCCTGATGACAAACCCAGATATCGAGGTCGGAAGAGCAGCTTTGGCCTACGGAGGAGGTACTGCCCATCGAGTAGACGCCGGTTATCGGCAGTTCGCCTTTCGGCGGCTCCTGCGCCAGCATGCCGCGGTGCAGTTCTAACTCGTCGAGGTAGTGGCGTTGGGTTTCATCAGGCGTGTAGAGGCAAATGCCGCGGGGAACGTTACCGTCAAGGTAACCCGGCATCAACGGGTGATGATAATGTAGTAATGTCGGCAGTAGACTGTAAACCTGCTGGAAAGCGGGTCCCATGGCAGCAAGCGCGCGATCCACGCGCAGTTGGTTGATGGCATCCAGTCTCTGTTTCAGTGTCTCAATATAGAGGTACAAGACATATCGCCTGATGTTCAAAAACCCGTCGTACAATAGTACGGAGGATTTCAGTATTTCAACAAAAACCGTCACCATTTGTCGTCGGTGTGGTTGTGATGAGCTGCTGACGGACAAATGGTTTAAAACGTGATCAATCTAACACCTTGCTCATTGACCGTAAAGAAAGATGCGCTACATACAAGTGTAGCACCGTTTACTGCGTGTAAATTCCTCACTACGGTTGTGGCAACCGCAATGGCACCAAACGCAAATAACGCAAAAAACGAAACAGCCGCCCCCCTAATCCCACAAAACTAACATCCATAAGGCAACAATGTTAGGATAGTTTGTGGTCGACAATGACGGTAACAAGCATGTTAGACAAAGTTTTGAGAATTGCCACACGGCAAAGCCCACTTGCGCTATGGCAGGCGCATTATGTGAAAGAGCGCCTTGAGTCCTGCCATCCTGGGCTGGCGGTGGAACTGGTGCCGATGGTCACTCGCGGCGACGTGCTCCTTGATACTCCGCTGGCAAAAGTGGGCGGCAAGGGCTTGTTTGTCAAAGAATTAGAACTGGCCATTATCGAAGGGCGCGCGGATATCGCCGTGCATTCCATGAAAGATGTTCCCGTCGAGTTTCCCGAGGGACTGGGGCTGGTCACGATTTGCGAGCGCGAAGATCCGCGCGACGCCTTCGTCTCTAATCACTATGCGTCAATCGATGCGTTGCCGCACGGCAGCATCGTTGGCACTTCCAGTTTACGCCGCCAGTGCCAGCTGGCAGCCCAACGTCCCGACCTGCAGATCCGCTCTCTGCGCGGTAACGTGGGGACCCGCCTCGGCAAACTCGATAGCGGCGAATATGATGCGATTATTCTGGCGGCCGCCGGGTTGAAACGCCTGGGGCTGGAGTCGCGCATTCGTCAACCGTTAACGCCGGAGCAGTCTCTGCCCGCGGTCGGCCAGGGGGCGGTCGGTATTGAATGTCGCCTTGACGATCAATGGACGCAAACCCTGTTAGCACCGCTGAATCATACGGAAACCGCCATCCGCGTTCGCGCGGAACGGGCGATGAATACCCGGCTGGAAGGCGGCTGTCAGGTTCCGATCGGCAGCTACGCTGAGCTGATTAACGGTGAGCTGTGGCTGCGCGCGCTGGTCGGTGCGCCGGACGGTTCGCAGGTGGTGCGCGGTGAACGACGCGGCCAGCCGGAAGATGCCGAGCGTCTCGGCGTCTCGCTGGCGGAAGAGCTGCTGGATAGCGGCGCCCGCGACATTCTCGCCGCCGTTTATGCAGGAGAAGCCCCTCGATGAGTATCCTGGTCACCCGTCCGTTGCCCCAAAGTGAAGAGCTGGTCAGCCGCCTGCGCGCGCTAGGACATGTGGCCTGGAGTTTTCCACTCATCGAGTTTACCCCTGGACGCGAACTGCCTGCGCTAAGCGGCCAGCTGGCCGCCTTATCCGCGGGCGATCTTTTGTTTGCGCTCTCACAGCATGCGGTAGAGTTTGCCCATGCTCGCCTGCATCAACTGGGCCAACGCTGGCCGAAAGCACCCGGCTATTTTGCGATTGGCCGTACTACGGCGCTGGCCCTGCATACGGTCAGTGGACAGAATATTCGCTACCCATTAGATCGGGAAATTAGCGAAGTCTTGCTACAATTACCTGAATTACAAAACATTGCCGGGAAGAAAGCCCTTCTTCTTCGCGGTAACGGCGGGCGGGAATTATTAGGCGAAACGCTCCGCGAGCGCGGCGCCGACGTCACTTTTTGTGAATGCTATCAACGTAGTGCAAAGCATTACGATGGCGCAGAAGAAGCAATGCGCTGGCAGTCCCGCGGCGTCACTACGCTGGTCGTCACCAGCGGCGAGATGCTGCAACAGCTTTGGGCGCTGATACCCCAATGGTATCGCGAACGGTGGCTCCTTCGCTGTCGCATTTTAGTTGTCAGTGAACGCCTGGCCCGGCAGGCCCGTGAATTGGGCTGGCAGGATATCCAGGTTGCCGATAGCGCCGACAACGATGCGCTGCTACGCGCATTACAATAACTCTCAACATTGGAAGCCATAATGACGGAACAACAAAACCAATCCGCCGTGGTTGAAGAGACCAGGGAGGCCGTGGACAAGGCGCCACAGCCAGAGAATACCGGAAAGAAAAACGGCGGTAATAAAACCAGCCTCGTTCTGAGCGCGGTGGCTATCGCCATTGCCCTCGCCGCTGGCGTCGGCCTGTTTGGTTTAAATAAACAGCAAGTATCACGGCAGAACGAGACCAGCACGGCGCTCGCCGATCGGGTGGCGGAGCTGCAAAAAGCGCAAGAAAGCCAAAAAAATGAACTCGAAGGTATTATCAAGCAGCAGGCGGACCAGCTAACCGAAGCGAAGCATCAGCAGGAGACGCTGGCGAAGCAGCTGGAAGACGTGCAGCAAAAAGTGGCCGTCATTTCCGGCAGCGATGCCAAAACCTGGCTGCTGGCGCAGGCTGATTTTCTGGTCAAATCGGCCGGGCGTAAGCTGTGGAGCGATCGGGACGTCACCACCGCCGCGGCGCTGTTAAAAAGCGCCGATGCCAGCCTCGCCGATATGAACGATCCGAGTCTGATTAGCGCCCGCCGCGCCATTACCGACGATATCGCGTCGCTGTCGGCCGTCAGCCAGGTCGACTACGACGGTATCATCCTCAAGGTCAACCAGCTTGCTAACCAGATTGATAATCTGCGCCTTGCCGACAATAACGATGACGACTCCCCGATGGATTCCGACAGCGAAGAGCTCTCCAGCTCTATTGGCGAATGGCGCGTGAATCTGCAAAAGAGCTGGCAGAGCTTTATGGACAGCTTTATTACCATTCGTCGCCGCGACGAAACGGCAGTCCCGCTGCTGGCGCCAAACCAGGACATCTACCTGCGCGAAAATATTCGCTCCCGCCTGCTGGTTGCGGCACAAGCGGTACCGCGCCATCAGGAAGAGACATACAAACAAGCGCTGGATAATGTTTCCACCTGGGTTCGCGCCTATTACGACACGGAAGATGCCACCACCAGGGCGTTTCTGGAAGATGTCGATAAGCTGAGTCAGCAAAGCATCACAATGAATGTACCGGAAAATCTGCAAAGTCAGGCCATTCTTGAGAAGCTGATGCAAACGCGGGTACGCAACCTGATGGCGCAGCCTGCCGTGACCCAGAGCAGTGCGCCGACGCCCCCTGCACCTGCGCCTGCACCTGCGCCACAAGGAGAGTAACGCATGCTGAAAATTCTCTTACTCTTCGCACTGCTGATCGCCGGGATCGTTGTCGGCCCAATTATCTCCGGGCACCAGGGCTACGTTCTGATCCAGACCGATAACTACAATATCGAAACCAGCGTAACCGGGCTGGCGATCATCATGATCCTCACCATGGTGGTACTGTTTGCGATTGAATGGCTGTTCCGCCGTATTTTCCGTACCGGCGCCCATACCCGCGGCTGGTTCGTGGGCCGCAAACGCCGTCGCGCACGTAAGCAAACCGAACAGGCGCTACTCAAGCTGGCGGAAGGCGACTATCAGCAGGTTGAGAAGCTGATGGCGAAGAACGCCGATCATGCCGAGCAACCGGTGGTGAACTATCTGCTGGCGGCGGAAGCGGCCCAGCAGCGTGGTGATGAAGCCCGGGCGAATCAGCATCTGGAGCGCGCCACGGAGCTGGCCGGAGACGATTTGATTCCGGTCGAGATCGCGCGCGTGCGCCTGCAGCTGGCCCGCAATGAAAACCATGCGGCCCGCCACGGCATTGATAAGCTGCTGGAGATTACCCCACGGCATCCGGAAGTCTTGCGTCTGGCCGAACAGGCCTATACCCGCACCGGCGCGTGGAATTCACTGCTGGATATCCTGCCGTCAATGGCAAAAGCCAACGTCAGCGATGAAGAGCACCGCGCCGCGCTGGAGCAGCAGGCCTGGATTGGCTTGATGGACCAGACCCTGGCCGATCGCGGAAGCGATGGATTACGTGAGTGGTGGAAAAACCAGAACCGCAAAACTCGCAGCCAGGTGCCTCTGCAGGTGGCGATGGCCAGTCTGCTCATCGAGAGCGACGATCACGATACCGCGCAGCAGATTATTATCGACGGACTGAAGAAGCAGTATGATGACCGCCTGGTAATGCTTATTCCGCGCCTGAAGACGAATAATCCGGAGCAGCTGGAAAAAGTGCTGCGTCAGCAGATTAAATCGGTCGGCGATCGGCCTTTACTGTGGAGCACGCTGGGGCAATCCCTGATGCGCCACGGCGAGTGGCAGGAGGCCAGCATCGCGTTCCGTGCTGCGCTGAAACAGCGCCCGGATGCCTTTGATTATGCATGGCTGGCCGATACGCTCGACCGTATGCATCAGCCAGAAGAAGCGGCATTAATGCGCCGTGATGGCCTGCTGCTAACGCTACAGAACAATCCTCAGCCTTAACCTGCCTTTCCGCTATCGTCTCTTCCGAGGCGATAGCGCGCTTCTCTTCGCCCTCTTCTGCTCATACCGTTGCGACATAAAAAAACGCCTGCACTGAAACCAGGGCAGGCGTTAAAACAGGTCTGTTTGACAACAAATTGGGTGCTTCACTCAACGTTATGTCCATGGTGTTTGATGAGACGGTACGCTGTATCTCTCAAGCTACGTCGAAGTAGCGTGAAGAACGTGCGTATAAACGCGACATCTGTCAGTGGACGATAAGCACCGTAAACGGCTCTGCATCATTCCTGAGTTTATGAGGCCCGAGGGCGAACATAAGAGATGGAATGAGCATCTACCCGTTTATTATCGCACAGGTTCCGTGGAAATTGCATCAGCCACAGCGGTAAATTGGGAGGATTCCGGGCACGAAATTACGCGTTCGCATAGCGCACGGATAGCCGTTTTTTATTCGAGAGATCAGGGAGATAGAAGATTGTCGCGCTACGGCAGAAAACAAAAAACCCCGCCGAAGCGGGGTTCAAAATTGGTCGGCGAGAGAGGATTCGAACCTCCGACCCACTGGTCCCAAACCAGTTGCGCTACCAAGCTGCGCTACTCGCCGATGTACTGCTTTTTGAATTTTTAGTTCAATTCGTTAAAGTCGTGGTGCGAGGGGGGGGACTTGAACCCCCACGTCCGTAAGAACACTAACACCTGAAGCTAGCGCGTCTACCAATTCCGCCACCTTCGCATTTCACAACTCTATCAAATAATGGGGTGGCTAATGGGATTCGAACCCACGACAACTGGAATCACAATCCAGGGCTCTACCAACTGAGCTATAGCCACCACTGCAAATCTTTTCACGCGGCACTGTTAAATTAACAGTCCACCGCAGCTCAAGCACCGGGTTAAATGGTGCGCCCGACAGGATTCGAACCTGAGACCTCTGCCTCCGGAGGGCAGCGCTCTATCCAGCTGAGCTACGGGCGCTTAGCGCCGTTGCGGGGTCGGATAATACGGACTTCCCCCCCCGCTGTCTAGTGCCTTTTTAAATAAAATTTCTGTTTGGTCACGCTTTGTGCACTTTGGCGTTTATTCCGTCGTTTTATCGACATTTCCATGTCGACCGAGACCAAACGCCTTATAAATAAGCGTCACGAGGGCCAGGAAAAGTATTCCGACGAACAGCGACATACGGGTGTCGTCATTAAAGCCCATACCTATCAGCACACAAACCAGAAACGCCATCGTGAAATAGTTGGCCCACGGGAACAGCAGCGAACGGAACGGGTGGCTGGCCATCTCCTCCTGATGCGCACGACGAAAACGCAGCTGACTAATCAGAATCACAAACCACGGCACCATACCCGGCAATACGCTGGCACTGTAAACATAGACGAAGACCCGCTGCGGGTTGGGAATAATATAGTTCAGACAGGAGCCAATCAGCAGAATCAGAATCGACAGCGCGACGCCCACGGCCGGCACGCCATTGCGCGAAACTTTCGCCATTGCCGCAGGCAGTTGCCGGTTGCGCGCCAGCGCGTAGAGCATACGACCGCAGCTGTACATCCCGCTATTACAGCCGGAAAGCGCCGCCGTCAGCACCACAAAGTTGATAATACCCGCCGCCGCAGTAATACCGATTTTCGCAAAGGTCAGAACGAACGGGCTGCCGCCGGAACCAATTTGATTCCACGGGAAAATCGTGACAATCACGAAAATCGCGCCCACATAAAAAATCAGGATACGCCACAGGACCTTGCCCACCGCACTGCGCAGCGTGACCTGCGGATTCTTCGCCTCACCGGCGGTGATGCCGATAAGTTCAACCCCCTGATAGGAGGCCACCACGATACACAGCGCCGTCAGGAATCCTTTCCAGCCGCCGGCGAAAAAGCCCCCGTGTTCGGTCAGATTGCCAAATCCGATGGAGTGCCCGCCGTTGCCAAAACCAAAGAAGATCACCCCCAGCCCGACGACGATCATCACGATAATGGTGGTGACTTTAATCATCGCGAACCAGAATTCGATCTCACCATACAGGCGTACTGCGGCCAGGTTTGCCAGCGCCACCAGCCCGACGGCAATAAGCGCCGGTATCCACTGCGCCATATCCGGGAACCAGAACTGCACATACACCCCGATGGCCGTAATCTCCGAGATCCCGACCGCCATCCACATAAACCAATATGACCAGGCGGTAAGATAGCCGAAAAACGGGCTCATATAGCGGTGCGCGTAAACGGCGAATGAACCGGTCACCGGCTCAAGGAACAGCATTTCGCCCATCGAGCGCATGATAAAGAAGACAAATAAACCGGCGATAATATACGCCAGCAGGACCGAAGGACCGGCCCATTTCAGCGTGCTTGCCGCCCCCATAAACAAACCCACGCCAATCGTCCCGCCAAGGGCGATAAGCTCAATGTGTCTGGCCTCCAGTCCGCGCTGGAGTTCCGCTTTTTTCTCTGTCATATAACCTCTTGTGTTTGCCCTGCTTCCGGTTTTTGTTCCTCGTCCATTGAGCGGCACGCCTGAGGGCCGACCTCACCCCACCCGTAGCACAGCGATTCATGCCGTCGGGAGTGACAGGTTTGCCATGGCGCGACCCGCGAATGGTCTTGCCCATATACCGGTTATTTTTATTAATGAATGAAAGGAAATGTCCTTGCCTGCACGACGGCACACGCTGCCCGCCGTGCATTAAGCATGCGAATGGTTAATGAATTTTCAGGAAATGGCAAATAAAGTATCAGGCGAGTGACAGTAGTAAACACAATACGTACGTAAACTCGCCAGTTTGCAGTGGAATATCAGAGCTGACCGGTATAATACCAACGTAAATATCGCAGCAGGCGAATCTGTCTTTTAATCCGACTCGGCTGAGAGACTAAACGATAGAACCACTCCAGACCCAGGTTTTGCCAGAATTTTGGCGCCCGGTGGACATGGCCGGTGAAAACATCGTAGGTGCCGCCAACCCCCATATACAGCGCCTGCGGATAGACCTCCCGGCAGTCGCGCATCAGGATCTCCTGACGCGGCGATCCCATCGCCACGGTTACGATTTTCGCACCGCTATCGCGAATACGCTCAAACAACGCCTGGCGTCGATCGGCAGCGAAATACCCATCCTGACTGCCGACAATATTGACCTTCCAGCGGGCACGCAGCTGCGCCTCCGTCTGTGCCAGCACCTCCGGCTTGCCGCCAACCAGGAAGACCGGGGTCCCCTGTGCGCCCGCCCGTTCCATCAGCGCTTCCCAGAGGTCAGCGCCCGCCACGCGCGAAACCTGAGCCTGAGGGTATTTTTTACGCAGTGAGCGCACGACGCTGATGCCATCGGCATATTTAAACTCTGCGGCTTCAATCAGTGCCCGTACGTCAGGATTATCCTCAACCGCCAGCATCTTCTCTGCGTTGATCGCCACCAGCGTTCCCTGGCGGATAGTGCCGTCCGCATACAGATAGTCCAGAGCGTGCTGCATATTGCGCCAACCAATGAGTTGTAACCCTCTCAGCAGATACAACGGCGCAGAAATAGTCTCAGTCATGTCCATCCTTATCTGACCTGAGGTTGCGAAAGCGGTTTAACCCGCCGGTGAATCAGTCCCGCGCTATCCAGGAACCAGTACAGCAATTTCGCCGCCAGTAAGCAGATACCAAAGATCACGAGGAAAAACACCACGCGGGAGCCAAATGAGTCCAGCCCTTCGCGCGCCAGCACTATCATGTTGAAGATAGCGCCAAAACAGAAACTGTGCAGAATAGCCGCTTTATAACGGTTACTCTCGCGGTTACCCAGCTCATACAGCCAGTCGAACCATTTGATAATCAGTCCGACCGCCACCGCGCCCAGCGGAACAAACCAGATCCCCCCCATCACCACCAGCGAGCCGATCAGCGTCGGCGAGATAGCCAGGCCGGAGTGGTTATTCAGCACTTCCCAGGTAAAGTAGTTAGCGGTATTGAGCACCATCGACGGTCGGCTATGCCACATCCAGCTGGGGATAAAGACGTAGAAATCCCTGATCATCGGCGCCAGCCCCTGGAAGGCGATCTTGTCGTAGTTTTGCAGCAGCAGCGCCAGATTCTCCCACGGCGAAAACGTATCGCGGGTCAGATAGAGGAAGGTATAAAACGCTTCATCGCCGCTGACGTTCATGCCATAGCGCTTAAGCGCCAGCCAGAACATTCCCACAATACCCAGGACGCCAGCCGCCGCCAGCATCCACAGGCTGATCCAGCCGCGAATAATGCCGATAAACAGGAAAATGGCGAAAGCGATAATGATATTCGCGCGGGTACCGCCGACAATGGCATAGGTCAACAGCCCAAACGCCACGGTGCTGAGCAGGAAGAATATCCACGCCTTATAATCCTGGCGCAGGAAATAGACCACCAGCATCGCCGGGATAAAGAAATAGAAAAAGCGCTTCAACGCCACGCCGGAGACTTCGGCAGAGAAGATCTGACTGTAGGAGTTGAGCTTAAACAGCAGGAAGCCATTATGGGCAAAGAAAATCCCGACGCACAGCAGCGCTACGCCCAGCAGAATGATCCATGCCAGATGCGTTTCCACGCGGTTCATCGTAAATAGCGGCCGTCGCTGGCTGTCGTGCGTGGCCGAACGCAGACGCGTTTTATAGGTCACGTAATAGACCGCATAGAAACAGACCGACACCAGCAAGGTTTGCAGCAACACGTCCGGCGGAGCAACGCTGACATCAAAGCGGAATACCAGGATACTGGTCAGCGGGAAACCAAAGAAGAAGGTCAGCAGAAACAACAACGAGAAGAACACATTGAAGTTAAAGCGCACGCGGCGAAACTCAAAATACGTCGCGGTGGCGATAAACAGCGTTGACAGCAGCCAGACCACCAGCAGCCCGCAAAATTGCATTAATGTCATGCGTTGACCCCCGCGGCAATCTGCAATGCCTGCTGCCAGCCCGCCAGGTAGTTCGGCCGGAAGAAAGCAATCTGGTTCTTATCAACGCTCGCCAGCTGACGCTGGGCTTCACGCACTACGTCAACATCCAGCGCATCGCCGGTAAACAGCACCGGAATATTCTGCTCCGTCATATCCTGCCAGAACGGGTTTTCCCGGTTCAGCACACAGGGTATCCCTGCCTGAATTAATAAACATAGTGTCCCGATGCCCTGCTGGCGAGCAAACAGGAAATAGCCCAGATCGCAGCGGCGCAGCAGATTCAGATAATCAGGAAACGCCAGCTTCTCACTGAGAATCTGCAGGTGGGTGGCGCTAAACAGCGCAGCGCCCGCTTCACGGACCTCGTTAATATAGTCCGTATTATTTTCCGGATACCCCATCGGCACGATCACGTTTACCGTATCGCCAAATTGCTGATGGATAGCACGCAGCGCCGCAATATGCTCATTACTGCGGTCACCCGAGTTCCCGACCAGAATCGTCAGCGTCTCGGCGCGCGGTGCGCTCTCGGCCAGCGAATTAAGCGCCGGATCCATGCGCGTCGGAAAATAGAGCAGTTCTCCGGGCACGCGCGGATGACGGCGAGCGAACCAGCTGAGATCGCCCCGGGTGGCAAAAACGCGCCCGACCCGACTCTGGGCAAGGCGCCGCAGCGGATAGAACAGGCGAAACTTCAGGCTGGACGAATTTTCATACAGGTCGGCCCCCCAGATATGCCAGTTAAACTGGGCAGGACGAATCCCCCCGCTTAGCAGCGCCAGCCACAGCCCGGTATTAAACTGGCCGTGGAAGAAAAAGCGCTGTCGGCGATCGGCTTTTGCCAGAGTTATCACCGCCTGCGCCAGGGATTTTTTTCCGGGATAACAGGTGACAGATAATGCCGGGTAGGCCTCGCGCACTCCTGTTGCATCACCGACGACCATAAACCTACGCGCCTGCTCGTCATGGGCGGCCAGCTCGTCATTAAAGAACCGTAAAACAGTCTGGTTGTGGTGCGGGATATCCGATCCCAGTACATGTATCAGTGCTGTCATGCCCGTTTACGCCAGAGTAAAAACACGCCACTACAAAGGGCGAAATAAACAATATACGTAGCCATATACGCCTGCGCTGCGCCAATCGCGCCATGCGCCGGGATCAGCCAGTGCGAGAATGCGGTCAACAGCGTGAACTGGCTGATTTCCGTTAGTATATAAAAACGCAGCGACGCTTTCGCAATCACCAGATAGCCATAAACATAGGCGCCGACCTTCAGCACATCGCCGACCAGTTGCCAGGCAAACAGGTCGCGCATCGCCGTAAAGCGGTCGGAAAACAGCAGCCAGATGGCAAAGTCGCGCAGTAGCCAGACGGTTAAGCTCGCCACCGCCACCGCCGGAAGGACAAATTTTAATGATTTGCCGATCTCACGGGTAATCTCTGATTTGGCCGTCAATCGGGAGAGCGTAGGCAGCAGATAGACGCTAAACGATGCGGTGATAAACTGCAGGTAGGCATCGGAAATGCTGCTGACCCCTTGCCAGATCCCTACCGCCTCCCAGCCATAATGCTCCGCCAGCAGGTTACGCATCATCACGTAAGCCACCGGCAGCGTCACCGAGGTAATCAGCGCCATCAGGGTAAATTTGGAAAGCTGCCCCGCGAGGCCGTTATCCCAGCGCGGACGCAGCGCGCTGAGCGGGATTGTCCCGCGCCGCCATAGCACGATTGCCGCCGGGATCACCACCAGCGCCGGCACCAGCGCCAGCCCGAGCAGCGCCCCCTGGTAGCCCGCGAAGCGATAGCAGGCGTAATAGGCCACGACGCCAATCAGGCTACCGGCGATCAGCGACAGGGCATTGCCCGCCGCATCGCGAAAACCTTTCATCAAGGCCAGCAGCAGGTTTGCCCAGGCAATGCCCATCTGTACCAGCGCCACCAGTTGCACCAGCCCCTGATAGTGCGTATGGCCGAACAGCCCCTGGCTGACCGGCGCGGCCGCCAGCAGAAAGACCAGCGCCAGCAGCGTTGAGAAGCCAAGCACCATTGCTGAGGAGGTGCCGACGACCTTATTCAGCTGCTGGCGATCGTCATGATGCTGTGCGACCAGTTTGGTGACACCGTTGAAAATACCGGCGCCCGCCAGTACGCCAAGCACGGTCACCAGCTGGCGAAAGTTACCGGCCTGACCAACCCCTGCCGGGCCAAAGGAGACAGCCAGTAGTTTAACCACCAGCAGTCCGGCCCCAATTTTGACCAGCGTGGACGCGGCGGTCCACAGTGAAGCTTTAGCCAGCGACATATCAGGAGAAATAACTCAGCAGCGAATTAATCACCGTACGCTGATTGGCTGACGACAGGTTATAGAACAGCGGCAGGCGCAGCAGGCGCTCGCTCTCCTGGGTGGTATGACGATCGTCACCGCGGAACTCGCCAAAGTGCTCTCCCGCCGGGCAGCTATGCAGCGGAATGTAGTGGAACACCGCCAGAATTTCCGCCTCTTTTAGCCAGGCGATCAGATTACTGCGATCGTCAATATCGCGCAGCTTAATATAAAACATGTGCGCGTTGTGTCCGCAGTCGGCCGGAATCACCGGCAGATCGATGCGACCAGCCCGCGCCAGTGGCAGCAACGCATCGTAATAGCGCTGCCAGAGCGTTAAACGTTGCTGGTTAATCTGTTCCGCCGCTTCCAGCTGCGCCCACAGGTATGCCGCCTGCAGGTCAGACATCAGATAGCTGGAGCCGATATCGCGCCAGGTGTATTTATCCACCAGCCCGCGGAAGAACTGGCTACGGTTGGTCCCTTTTTCGCGGATAATTTCCGCACGCTCGATCAACTTACGATCGTTAATCAGCGTCGCGCCACCTTCACCGCCGGCGGTATAGTTTTTGGTTTCATGGAAACTGAAACAGCCGATATGCCCGATTGTGCCCAGCGCTCGCCCTTTGTAAGTCGACATGACACCCTGCGCGGCATCTTCCACCACGAACAGATTGTACTTGCTGGCAAGGGCCATGATGGTGTCCATCTCACAGGCCACGCCGGCATAGTGTACCGGTACAATGGCGCGGGTTTTCTCACCGATCGCCGCTTCAATTTTGGTTTCATCGATATTCATCGTATCGCGACGAATATCGACAAAGACGATTTTTGCCCCGCGCAACACAAAGGCGTTGGCGGTTGAGACGAAGGTATAGCTCGGCATAATCACTTCATCGCCCGGCTGGATATCCAGCAGCAGCGCCGCCATTTCCAGCGAAGCGGTGCAGGAAGGCGTCAACAGTGCTTTCGCAGTCCCAAACCGCTGCTCCATCCACTGCTGGCAGCGGCGGGTAAATCCGCCGTCGCCGCACAGTTTTCCGCTGTCCATCGCGGATTGCATATAATCAAGCTCGGTTCCCACCACCGGCGGTGCGTTAAATGGAATCATCATGTCACCTGTATAACCAGTACGCGGTGTTTTCCACATTCGCACCGCTGAGAATATAACGTTTAAGCGCGGCGGTGTTCCCCATCTGGGTTGCCACCCGCAGTGTAGACAGCCCGCGGAGTTCGGCCCAATGCCGTGCGGCCTGCATCAGTTCAGCACCCGCGCCGCGACCAGCTAGCAGGCCGATGCGGGCATCCGTCTCATTGAGCTGACGCAGTGAAACAAAAGCACGAATGTCGCCATCGGCAGCGCGAAAAATCAGACACTGGTTATCGAACGTCCCCCGCACCGCGTTTTCAATCCACTGGGCGTAGAAACGGCCGCTGGCATCTGCGGCATACCAGGGAGCGCGGAAGCGACTTTGCGCAAAGGCCTGTGCCGCCAGCTCGCGCAGTCGTGGAATCTCTGCCGGCGTAGCCACTTCACAGCCCGCGTCGGCAGACCGACCGACCGGCAGTGCCAGATCGACTTCGCCTTCCACCAGCTGGAAACCCAGCTGCTGTAGCGCATCCAGCCGCACGCCATCATCCGCCGCAATCTTCGCCTGCAAACGCGTCCAGCCGGCCAGCGCCTGAGCGGTCAGCAGCGGGGCGTCATCGCGAAAGCGCACAATCGCGCTCTGGATGCCGAAGAAGCGATTTTCCCACTCCAGGGGTTCAATACTGGCGTGGACGAACACGGACAAGATCCAGTAAGTATTGGCCATAGCCGGTTTTTTCCAGACGTTTGGCTGCCCGCTTTACGCCGTCATCATCCAGCCAACCGTTGCGCCAGCTAATTTCTTCAAGACAGGCAATTTTGAAGCCCTGACGCTTTTCCACCGTTTGTACGAACATGCTGGCCTCGATCAAGCTATCGTGCGTACCGGTGTCCAGCCATGCAAAACCACGCCCAAGAAGCTCAACGGTCAGCGCACCGTCCTCCAGATACATCTGGTTGATACTGGTAATTTCCAGCTCGCCACGTGATGACGGTTTAACCTGTTTCGCATATTCAGCAACTTTGCCATCATAGAAGTAGAGGCCCGTTACCGCCCAGTTAGATTTGGGATTTTGCGGTTTTTCTTCCAGAGAAAGAGCGCGAAAATTATCATCGAACTCCACTACGCCAAAACGTTCTGGATCCATGACCTGATACCCAAATACCGTCGCACCTTGAGTACGCGACGCGACGCTGCGTAGCTTAGGACTGAAACTTTGACCAAAGAAGATATTATCACCCAGCACCAGACAAGAGGGTTCACCATTAAGGAACTCCTCTCCGAGGATAAAGGCCTGTGCCAGGCCATCCGGGCTTGGTTGCACAGCATAATGCAGCTGAATACCGAATTCTTCCCCATCGCCGAGCAGGCGCTGAAAATCACGTTGATCCTCAGGCGTGGTGATCACCAGAATCTCGCGGATACCGGCCAACATCAGCACCGAAAGCGGATAGTAAATCATCGGCTTATCGTAGATAGGCAACAGCTGCTTTGACACTCCGCGGGTAATTGGATGCAAACGGGTGCCCGAACCACCTGCCAGAATAATACCTTTCATTGTTCTCTCCCAGGCGTTCAGGCCTGCAGTCCCAGACGCTCACCCTGATAGCTACCGTCCAGAACCTGCTGCCACCAGGTTTCATTTGCCAGGTACCACTGAACCGTTTTGCGCATACCGCTGGTAAAAGTCTCATCCGGAGTCCAGCCTAGTTCAGTTTCAATTTTCGACGCATCGATGGCATAGCGAAGATCGTGGCCAGGTCGATCGGTGACAAAGGTGATGAGATCGCGATAGTGCGCCACGCCATTCGGCTTGTGCGGTGCCAGCTCTTCCAGCAGATCGCAAATGGTTTCCACCACCTCAATATTCTTACGCTCGTTGTGCCCGCCGATATTGTAAGTTTCGCCAGACTTACCGCGTGTCGCCACCAGGTACAGTGCTCTGGCGTGATCTTCAACGTACAACCAGTCGCGAATTTGCTGGCCATTGCCATAAACCGATAGCGGCTTGCCTGCCAGCGCATTGAGGATGGTAAGCGGAATCAGCTTCTCTGGGAAATGATACGGTCCATAGTTATTTGAACAATTCGTGATCAGCACTGGCAGACCATAGGTGCGTTGCCATGCGCGCACCAGATGGTCACTGCTGGCTTTAGAAGCGGAATAAGGACTACTAGGCGCATAAGGCGTCATTTCGGTAAAAAACGCGCCGCTATCGTGGAGATCGCCGTATACCTCGTCTGTCGAAATATGGTGGAAGCGAAACGCCGATTTTTTCTCATCGTCAGCCTCATTCCAGTATGCGCGTGCGGCTTCCAGCAGCGTATAGGTCCCGACGATATTGGTTTCAATAAACGCCGCCGGACCGTCAATGGAACGATCGACATGACTTTCAGCCGCAAGGTGCATCACGATGTCAGGCTGGTAGTGGCAAAAAACGCGATCGAGTTCGGTTCGATCACAAATATCCACTTGTTCAAAAGCAAATCGGGCATTCCGGGCAACAGGAGACAGTGATTGTAAATTACCGGCATAGGTCAACTTATCGACGACGACAACCGTGTCGGAAGTTTCGTGAATGATTTCGCGAACAACCGCTGAGCCAATAAACCCGGCCCCACCGGTGACCAGAACCGTTCTCACCGCCACACCCCTTTGGTATCGACAATATAATCCTGCGTCACGCTATCGCCGCTGATGGCTTTAAACTCGTGATGGTCAACCAGCATCACCAGCACATCGGCGTTCGCCAGTGCGTCATCCAGCAAGGCCAGCGTACACAGGCCGTCAAGTTTCGCCGGTAGCTGGTGAATATTGGGTTCCACAACCAGCGTTTCACCGCTGTGCCAGCGGGCGATTTGCATAGCGATAGACATCGCCGGGCTTTCGCGCAGATCGTCGATATTCGGCTTAAAAGCCAGGCCAAAACAGGCGACCTTCAACTCACTGGCGCGTTTATTACTGGCGGCCAGACAATCGGCGACCCGGGCTTTGACCTGCTCGATAACCCAGTCAGGTTTATGGTCGTTAACTTCACGGGCGGTGCGAATCAGCCGCGCCTGTTGCGGGTTTTGCGCCACGATGAACCACGGGTCGACTGCGATGCAGTGCCCTCCTACCCCAGGTCCCGGCTGCAGGATATTCACGCGCGGATGACGGTTTGCCAGGCGAATCAGCTCCCAGACGTTAATGCCCTGCTCAGCGCAGATCAGCGACAGCTCGTTCGCAAACGCAATGTTAACGTCGCGGAAGCTGTTTTCGGTCAGCTTACACATCTCAGCGGTGCGGGAGTTGGTGACCACGCATTCGCCTTCGAGAAAAATTTTATACAGCTCGCTGGCGCGGGCGGAGCAAACCGGCGACATACCGCCGATGACGCGGTCGTTTTTAATCAGCTCGACCATTACCTGACCTGGCAACACGCGCTCCGGGCAGTAGGCAATATTGACATCCGCCGCTTCACCAACCTGCTGCGGGAAGCTCAGGTCCGGGCGCATTTCAGCGAGCCAGGCGGCCATTTGTTCCGTCGAACCCACCGGAGAGGTGGACTCCAGAATCACCAGCGCCCCCTTCTTCAGCACTGGCGCAATGGATTTTGCCGCCGCCTCGACGAAGACCATATCCGGTTCATGCAGATCTTTGAACGGGGTGGGTACGGCAATCAGGTACGCATCCGCCGCAACCGGCTCGGTCGTCGCACATAAATAGCCCTGCTCAACCGCCGTTTTGACCACGCTCGCCAGATCCGGCTCTACGATATGAATCTCGCCACGGTTAATGGTCTCCACGGCATGTTGATTGATATCAACGCCGACCACCCGCTTTTGCCGGGAGGCGAACGCGGCAGCGGTTGGCAGGCCGATATATCCAAGGCCAATCACTGAAATGGTAGAAAAACTCATAGCGTTACCTGATTATTTTTAAGTGCGGACAAAATACGGCGACATGCCTGACCATCGCCATAGGGATTATGCGCCCGGCTCATTGCCTGATACGCGGCATCATCCTGCAGCAGATGCGTGACTTCAGCGACGATACGCTGGCTATCGGTCCCGACCAGACGCACGGTACCTGCGGCAATCGCCTCCGGGCGTTCCGTCATTTCACGCATCACCAGTACCGGCTTCCCTAACGATGGCGCCTCCTCCTGAATACCGCCGGAGTCGGTGAGGATCAGCCATGCGCGATCCATCAACCAGACAAACGGCAGATAATCCTGCGGTTCAATTAACATCACGTTATCGATATGACCGAGAATACGGTTCACCGGCTCGCTGACGTTCGGGTTCAGGTGCACCGGATACACAATCTGGACATCGGGATTGCTGGCAGCGATTTCTGCCAGCGCGTGGCAAATTTGCTCAAACCCGCGGCCAAAGCTTTCCCGGCGGTGGCCGGTGACCAGAATCATCTTCTTGCCGTTCGCCAGGAAAGGATAGCGCTGCATCAGTGCGCTACGCAGAGCCTCATCGCCCAGCACCCGATCGCGAACCCAGAACAATGCATCAATGACCGTGTTGCCGGTGACCGTGATATGGTCATCGGTGATATTTTCGCGCAGCAGATTTTGCCGCGAGGTCTCTGTCGGGGCAAAGTGGTACGTTGCCAGATGCCCGGTCAGCGTACGGTTCCCTTCTTCCGGCCACGGCGAGCTCAGATCGCCGGTCCGCAGTCCCGCCTCAACGTGCCCCACCGGGATTCGTTGGTAGAAAGCGGCCAGGCTCGCGGCCATCGTCGTCGTGGTATCGCCATGCACCAGCACGACGTCCGGCTTAAATGACTCCAGGACCGGTTTCAGCCCCTCGAGGATACGACAGGTGATTTCCGTCAGGCCCTGACCTGGCTGCATAATATTGAGGTCGTAATCCGGCACAATAGAAAAAAGTTTCAACACCTGGTCGAGCATCTCCCGATGCTGGGCGGTTACGCACACTTTCGCCTCAAAGTGAGGATCTTTTGCCAGCGCATGAACCAGAGGCGCCATTTTGATGGCTTCGGGTCTGGTGCCAAATACCGTTAGTACTTTCACATCGATTCTCTTCGATTAGGTGATGAAGTTGATTAATGCTTCATCACAGGCCGCATTCACTGGACTCTGCGTCGCGATAATGCAACGCCTGCGCCGATGAGCGCGCCCACGATACCCCACATCACCATCAGAAATACGCGCCGCGGGCTATCGCGTTTTACCGGTTCTTCCGGCGTACGCAAATACCGGTAAGTCTGAAAACGCGGATCTAATGTCGGTCCGACGTTGAGCGTATTCAGCATGGCACGGCTTTGGTCATAGTCGAGATCGTATTCCGGCCCCACCGCTTGCAAATTTTCCAGCCGCGCCTGCAGCATTGGCCTGCCGAGCAAGAACAGCTCGGAATCCGGCAGCTGATCGGCCGGGATGTCCGTTTCACTGCGGGAGATATTGTGCTGCTGCGCCACTTTCAACGCCTCTTCCACGCTGTGGGTACGGCGGTTGAAAATTTCGCGCGCCACCTCTTCCTGGCGCTTCACCTGCGCTTTCATCTGTACGGTGCGGGCCGCCCAGGCGCCTTTCAGCTCGTCATTTAGGTGCCCTGCCGCACGCTGGCTGGCGAAGGCCACGTACTGGCGCAGCAGATTATTGGCATCCGCCGCGGTCTCGGCCGTCAGCTTCACGCTGTCATTAACATTTTTTAGCGGGTCGCCGGGCATGAACTGAATATTGTTAATCAGATCGTCCAGCAGCGCAGCGTCCGCGCGGGCATTGCCCGACTGGCGCTGTTTGTAATAGTCAGTTTGCAACCAAAAATCGCGGCGGGTATCCCAGGACCCCTGCTGCATGATGAACTCTTTGTAGGCTTGATCCATCGCCGACGGCTGGTCGACCGGAACCAGATTGGCTTTAATATCCAGATTGCGTAAGAACTGCTGTTGAGAATAGTAACCGCCCAGCATATTCACGGTTGGCCGATCGGTTATCGCCGTTGCGCTCCACTCCTGGCGAGCAAAGAAGGCGTAAACCAGAACGATCAGCGCAAATAGCACGGCCATGCCGGCTATCCAGATTTTTCCTGCCCATAAGGCGCGAAACAGCCCGCGAATATCCAGCTCATTCTCAACGTTCACTGCTTGTGCTCCCGGTAATGGTTGAGTCATCACGTCCCCAGTTCTACTTGGTTAATTTTGGATTATTGCCGCTGTGTCGCCGTATTCTGCGTCTGATGCGCTTAACCAGTCGCGCCACTTTCCATGCGCGTTTAATGCAGTAGCCATAAAGGAAAAAGGCCAACAAAAAGAGAATTAACATCACCCATTCAGGAACGATACGGGTATATTCCGCCACCACGCCCACCAGCGCCAGTAGCGCGGCCGCCAGGGTGATCAGGACAAACGCCTGTCGGGAAGTAAACCCGGCACGCATGATCAAATGATGAATATGCTGGCGATCCGGAGAGAACGGACTCATACCTTTACGCAGGCGACGATACATAATCGCCACCATATCCATCAACGGAATCGCAATAATCCACAGGGCGGTCACCGGGCTAATGGGATGCGTTTTGCCCTGGGTCGTTTCCAGCAGAATCCAGATGATGGTGAAGCCAATCATGGTACTGCCGGCATCACCCATAAAAACTTTATAACGACGGCCAAGCGCGCCGAGGTTAAGTAAAATATAGGGCAGAATGGCGGCTATCATCGCAAAACACCACATTGCCAGGCTGTATTGGCCGTCAAACCACAGAATAATACCGGTTGCCGCAAAGGAGACCGATGACAGACCGCCGAGCAGCCCGTCGATACCATCCACCATATTAAAGGCGTTAATCGCGGCCCAGACGGCGAAAAGGGTGAGGAAGAAGCCAAACGGGCCGAGGACCAGCTCCCACGAACCAAAAATATAGCCCAGACTACTCAGGTGCAGATTTCCTGCCGTCATCATGACAACGGCAATGGCGGCCTGAATCACCGCGCGAATTTTTACACTGATATCAAACCGATCATCCAGCGCACCGACCAGCACAAGGATGCCGGCGCAGGCCAGATATAAGGATGAATGGGGAATGTAATAATCAGCGATGGCAAAAGTAAAACAAATGCCAGCATAAACTGAGATGCCACCCACTAACGGAACCAAACCCTGGTGCCGTTTTCGATAGTTAGGTTTATCCACTAACCCGACTTTTTTTGCTGCTTTTCGGGCAACAAATATAAAAAGGGTAGTGAATAAGAAAATACTGATTAATTCAGTAATAGCAGTGAGTAAATTCACAACACATGTGCTCTCAGCATGGTTAATCCGGGAAGTATAACGACGATGTCTCAACTCCTGAAGGGGTAAAGCAGAACATTACAAATTTATTGTATAGATTTTAGTCTGTTAAAATCATCTCTGCCTGGAGTGGCGCGCTAATCATACGATAATCCCTGCTTCCTTTTCCCTTCCTGGATCATACAAACCCAAAAAACAAAACGCCACGCGATTGCGTGGCGTTTTTGGGCTTTTTTTAACTTACGAGCGCTTCATCATATCGAAGAAGTCATCGTTCGTTTTGGTCATTGCCAGTTTGTTGATGAGGAACTCCATCGCGTCAATCTCACCCATCGGATGGATGATTTTACGCAGGATCCACATCTTCTGCAGCTCTTCCTGGGTGGTAAGCAGCTCTTCTTTACGGGTACCGGAACGGTTGTAGTCGATAGCCGGGAAGACGCGTTTTTCAGCGATCTTACGCGAGAGATGCAGCTCCATGTTACCGGTGCCTTTAAACTCTTCGTAGATAACCTCATCCATTTTGGAGCCGGTATCAATCAGCGCGGTGGCGATGATAGTCAGGCTACCGCCCTCTTCCACGTTACGTGCTGCACCGAAGAAACGCTTCGGACGATGCAGGGCGTTGGCATCCACACCACCGGTCAACACTTTACCGGAAGCCGGAACAACGGTGTTGTAGGCACGCGCCAGACGAGTAATGGAGTCGAGCAGAATGATAACGTCTTTCTTGTGCTCAACCAGGCGTTTCGCCTTCTCGATAACCATCTCGGCAACCTGAACGTGGCGAGAAGCCGGTTCGTCAAAGGTGGAAGCAACCACTTCACCTTTAACCAGACGCTGCATCTCGGTCACTTCTTCCGGACGTTCGTCGATCAGCAGCACCATCAGCACGCAGTCAGGATGGTTGTAGGCGATGCTCTGCGCGATATTCTGCAGCAGCATGGTTTTACCCGCTTTCGGCGGCGCCACAATCAGACCACGCTGACCGCGACCAATTGGCGAAGCCAGATCCAGCACACGTGCGGTTAAGTCTTCGGTTGAACCGTTACCACGTTCCATACGCAGACGTGAGTTCGCATGCAGCGGCGTCAAGTTCTCGAACAGGATCTTATTACGCGCGTTTTCCGGCTTGTCGTAGTTAACTTCGTTAACTTTCAACAGCGCAAAGTAACGCTCACCCTCTTTAGGAGGACGAATCTTACCGGAAATGGTGTCACCAGTGCGGAGGTTGAAACGGCGGATTTGGCTTGGGGATACGTAGATGTCATCGGGACCGGCGAGGTAGGAGCTGTCTGCGGAGCGGAGGAAACCAAATCCATCCTGCAGTATCTCCAGTACGCCATCGCCAAAGATATCTTCGCCACTCTTCGAATGCTGCTTGAGGATGGCAAAAATAATATCCTGCTTACGCATACGGGCCAGGTTTTCCAGCCCCATATTTTCGCCGAGAGTAATCAGCTCAGAAACCGGCGTATTCTTTAATTCGGTAAGATTCATAATGGTGTGGGTTCTTAAACTCGGGGTAGAACTCGAACTTAATGTTGTGAATGGTATGGCAGGAACATCCATGCCTGTTAACGGCCTTCATCTCGTGCCTGTACGTTGCCTGGTCACAGGAAAGAACGCAGAGCTGGAACGACAAAACGGAATGAGTGAAAAGCCCGGAATTTGTAGCCTCTCGCGCATTTTCTGCGGGACGCTTCGGGTAAAACAAGATTCAAACAATAAGGTATGTTTAAAACGAAGTCTGAAGTTAACTTAGCACGACTCTAGCCGGGCGTCCAGAGTTCCGCTAAAAATAGGAACCCGGACGCCGGAATGGCAAACCGCTTACGCCAGGTTGGCGTCGAGGAAATCTTTCAGTTGGCCTTTAGACAGGGCGCCAACCTTCGTTGCCGCCACTTCGCCGTTCTTAAACAGCAGCAGAGTCGGGATGCCGCGAATGCCGTATTTCGGCGCAGTACCCGGGTTCTGATCGATGTTCAGTTTAGCTACGGTCAGTTTGCCCTGATACTCTTCAGCGATCTCATCCAGAATCGGGGCGATCATTTTGCACGGACCGCACCACTCTGCCCAGAAATCGACGAGGGTTAGCCCGTCTGCCTTGAGTACGTCCGTGTCAAAACTGTCGTCAGTCAGGTGAATAATTTTATCGCTCATATTTAACTCCACAGGAATAAGCCTGGTGTGTTGGTGTCGCAGACATCAACGACGTGCCGATGCTACGTTATACACGTTATTGTTCAGGATGCTTCTATTACTGGCAACTGCGCGATCCGATCCCTCATGGACGTCGTCTTGCAGGAGCCAAAGCAAACCGCCTTCAAACCGTTCCCGGTAGATTAATTCTCCTCGACTCGCTGAGTAGTCTAAGCTTTCGAGGATTCATCAGGTTGCCGTAGATGCACCTTAAGTCATTTCGCGTATAGCCAACGAAAGGTTGACGTTATTTCAACGGATACGCTTTCTTAATGCAATAGTTAGCTGATATTCTACCACACTATGAGCAAAACACATTTAACAGAACAGAAGTTTTCCGACTTCGCCCTGCACCCGGCAGTGATTGAAGCCCTTGAAAAGAAAGGGTTTCATAATTGTACGCCCATTCAGGCACTCGCTCTTCCGCTAACGCTGGAAGGTCGTGATGTCGCCGGGCAGGCGCAAACCGGTACCGGAAAAACGATGGCGTTCCTGACGTCAACGTTTCATTACCTTCTCTCTCACCCGGCCAGCGCTGACCGCCAGGTAAACCAACCGCGTGCGCTGATCATGGCTCCTACGCGTGAGCTGGCGGTACAAATTCACGCTGACGCAGAACCGCTGGCTGCAGCCACTGGCCTGAAGCTGGGTCTGGCGTACGGCGGCGATGGCTACGATAAGCAGCTGAAAGTGCTGGAAAGCGGCGTCGATATTCTGATCGGTACCACCGGTCGTCTTATTGATTACGCCAAACAAAATCATATTAACCTTGGTGCGATTCAGGTCGTCGTGCTGGATGAAGCCGATCGCATGTACGATCTCGGCTTTATTAAAGATATCCGCTGGCTGTTCCGTCGTATGCCGCCGACCAATCAGCGTCTGAACATGCTGTTCTCCGCAACGCTTTCTTACCGTGTCCGCGAACTGGCGTTTGAACAAATGAACAACGCCGAATATGTTGAAGTCGAGCCGGAACAGAAAACGGGTCACCGGATTAAAGAAGAGCTGTTCTATCCTTCCAACGAAGAAAAAATGCGCCTGTTGCAGACGCTGCTGGAAGAAGAGTGGCCGGATCGCGCCATTATTTTCGCAAACACTAAACATCGTTGCGAAGATATCTGGGGCCACCTGGCAGCAGACGGTCATCGCGTCGGCTTGTTAACCGGCGACGTCGCACAGAAAAAACGTCTGCGGATTCTTGAAGAGTTCACCCGTGGCGATATCGACATTCTGGTGGCGACTGACGTTGCTGCACGTGGTCTGCATATCCCGGCCGTCACGCACGTCTTTAACTATGACCTGCCGGACGACTGTGAAGATTATGTCCACCGTATCGGCCGTACCGGTCGCGCGGGCGCCAGCGGTCACTCAATCAGCCTGGCCTGCGAAGAGTACGCGCTGAATCTTCCGGCGATTGAGACCTACACCGGTCACTCTATTCCGGTCAGCAAGTACAACCCAGATGCACTTATGACAGATTTGCCTAAGCCGCTGCGCCTGACGCGCCCACGCACTGGCAATGGCCCGCGTCGCAGCGGTCCGCCTCGTAACCGTCGTCGTTCAGGTTAAATAAATCTATGCTCAGTTCCACCTCGCTTTATGCAGCTATCGATCTTGGTTCTAATAGCTTTCATATGTTGGTTGTACGCGAGGTGGCCGGGAGCATCCAGACGCTCAGCCGCATCAAACGCAAAGTGCGTCTGGCCGCTGGTCTGAACAGCGATAACACGCTCTCCGCGGAAGCGATGGAGCGTGGATGGCAGTGTTTGCGTCTGTTTGCCGAACGCCTGCAGGATATCCCCCCCATTCAAATTCGCGTTGTGGCGACCGCCACGCTGCGCCTGGCCGTCAATGCCGACGAGTTTTTAGCGAAGGCCCGGGAAATCCTCGGCTGTCCGGTGCAGGTCATCAGCGGTGAAGAAGAAGCCCGGCTGATTTATCAAGGCGTTGCACATACGACCGGCGGCGAAGACCGGCGCCTGGTGGTCGATATTGGCGGCGCCAGTACCGAACTGGTGACCGGCACGGGGGCACAGACTACCTCTCTGTTTAGCCTGTCGATGGGATGCGTCACCTGGCTGGAACGCTACTTCGCCGATCGTAACCTGACGAAAGAAAACTTCGATCTCGCCGAGAATGCGGCTCGGGAAGTTCTGCGTCCGATTACTGACATCCTGAATTACCACGGCTGGAAAGTTTGCGTCGGCGCATCCGGTACCGTTCAGGCTCTGCAGGAAATCATGATGGCGCAGGGAATGGACGAGCGTATCACCCTGGCTAAATTGCAGCAGCTCAAGCAGCGTGCGATTCAGTGCGGGCGCCTGGAAGAGCTGGAAATCGAAGGTTTAACCTTAGAACGAGCGCTGGTTTTCCCCAGCGGGCTGGCCATACTTATCGCCATTTTCAGCGAACTGAATATTCAGTGTATGACCCTCGCGGGCGGTGCGCTCCGTGAAGGCCTGGTTTACGGCATGCTGCATCTGTCCGTCGATCAGGATATCCGTAGCCGTACGCTGCGCAATATTCAACGCCGCTTTATGATCGACACCGAGCAGGCCCAGCGCGTCACCCAACTCGCAGCACATCTGGTGAATCAGCTGGACGATGCCTGGGAGCTGGAATCGCTCAGCCGCGAGCTGCTCGCCAGCGCCTGCGAGCTGCACGAAATTGGCCTGAGCGTCGATTTTAAACGCGCCCCGCAGCACGCCGCCTATCTGGTGAGCAACCTCGATCTCCCCGGCTTCACGCCGGCGCAGAAAAAACTGCTCGCGACGCTACTGCTCAACCAGACCAACACCATCGACCTCTCCTCGCTCCATCAGCAAAATGCGGTGAAACCGCGGGTTGCAGAGCACTTGTGTCGGCTGCTGCGTCTGGCGATCCTGTTTGCCAGCCGCCGTCGCGACGATCTGCTGCCGGCCATTTCACTGGCCGTCGACGGCGAGAAACTGGTGCTGACGCTGCCGGAGGGATGGCTGGAAAGTCATCCGCTGGGTCGGGAGATGGTGGAGCAGGAGTGCCAGTGGCAAAGCTATGTCCACTGGGCTCTCGAAGTGGCTTAATTCCGCCTGATAAGCAGCGGGTTCAGTAACATCTCCCCCGGTGCGTGCCACCGGGAGATACGCGGTCGTCCTACTTCCCTTTCGCTTTTGCCAGCATCGCACGAATATTGGCGACGTTGGCCTGCCCTTTATGCATCCGCTCCTCCGGCGAGATAACCTTGCGCTCCTGCTCCCAGATCAGGTCATCCTGCGGCAGCTCCAGCAGAAAACGGCTGGGCTCAGGGCGCACCAGTTCTCCGTACTGACGGCGCTCTTTACACAGCGTGAAGGTCAGCTCTTTTTGCGCGCGGGTAATCCCGACATACGCCAGGCGGCGCTCTTCATCGACGTTGTCTTCATCGATGCTACTCTGATGCGGCAGCAGCCCCTCTTCCATGCCCACCAGATAGACGTAGGGAAACTCCAGCCCCTTCGAGGCGTGCAGGGTCATCAACTGCACCTGATCCGACTCTTCATCAGACTCGCCGCGCTCCATCATATCGCGGAGGGTAAAACGAGTGACCACCTGGGTCAGGGTCATCGGCTCGTCTATGTCGCTGCCTTCAAGCATCTCCGTCATCCAGCTGAACAGCTGATTGACGTTTTTCATCCGCATTTCTGCGGCCTTCGGGCTTGGGGAGGTCTCATACAGCCAGGATTCATAATCCACTCCGCGAATCAGATCGCGCACCGCGGCGACCGGTTCGCGCTCCGCCAGGCGCTGGATGTCAGCCAGCCACTGGGTAAATCCGGTGAGCGCATCATAGCCGCGGCCGGTTAACGTCTGGTTGAGACCCATATCAAAACTGGCGGTAAACAAGCTCTTGTTACGGGTCATCGCCCACTCGCCCAGCTTTTGCAAGGTGGCCGGGCCGATTTCGCGTTTTGGCGTATTGACGATACGCAGGAAGGCGCTGTCATCATCCGGGTTAGTCAGCACGCGCAGATAGGCCAACAGGTCTTTAATCTCGGGCCGTGAAAAGAACGACGTACCGCCCGAAATTTTGTACGGGATGCGGTTTTGCATCAGCATCTTTTCAAAGACCCGCGACTGATGGTTGCCGCGGTAGAGAATGGCGTAATCTTTATATTGCGTCTTATTGATAAAGTGATGGGCGATCAGTTCCCCGGTCACCCGTTCCGCTTCATGCTCTTCGTGGTTTGCTGAAAGCACTTTAAGCTCTACGCCATATCCCAACTCGGAAAACAGGCGTTTTTCGAAGACGTGCGGGTTGTTGGCAATCAGGATGTTAGCGGCTTTTAGTATGCGCCCGGAAGAACGGTAGTTCTGTTCCAGCTTGATCACCTGCAGCGCCGGGAAATCCTGGCTCAGCAGGACCAGGTTCTGCGGCCGGGCCCCGCGCCAGGAGTAGATCGACTGGTCATCATCGCCGACGACGGTAAAGCGCGCACGCTGCCCCACCAACAGCTTCACCATCTCATACTGACTGGTGTTGGTATCCTGATATTCATCCACCAGCAGATAGCGAATCTTGTTCTGCCAGCGTTCGCGCACCTCTTCATTGCGCTGTAACAGCAGGGTCGGCAACAGGATCAGATCGTCAAAATCCAGCACGTTGCAGGCCTTCATATGGCTATCATAGAGCCCGTAGCAGTGGGCAAAGATCCGCTCCCGTTCACCCTTTGCGCCTGCCGCGGCCTGCGCCGGGGTTTGCAGATCGTTTTTCCAGTTGGAGATCGTCGAGATCAGCTGCTGCAACACGACTTTATCGTCGTCGATCAGCCCTTCGGTTAGCTCTTTAAGCAGCGCAACCTGGTCGGTATCATCGAACAGAGAAAAGTTAGATTTCATCCCTAGCGCAGCATACTCACGCTTAATAATATCCAGCCCCAGGGTATGGAAGGTGGAAATCATCAGGCCCCGCGCCTCTTTGCGCCCCAGCGTTTGCCCGACACGTTCTTTCATTTCACGTGCCGCTTTGTTGGTAAAGGTTACCGCCGCAATATGGCGCGCCTGATAGCCGCACCCGCGGATCAGGTGAGCGATTTTATTGGTGATAACGCGGGTCTTACCGGAACCGGCGCCCGCCAGCACCAGGCACGGTCCGGTAACAAATTCGACGGCTTGTTGTTGGCCAGGGTTTAAACGCATGGGAGTCTTGCTCAATCTTCGAACGGGGTGGGGATTGTAGCAGAAAGCCGGGTGGAGATTTACCGGCTAATGGTAAAGTGTTGGCAACACCGATAATCCAGAGAACAAAACAATGGCAAAGTCAGCGGCAGCCCTGCATATCCTGGTAAAAGAAGAGAAACTGGCGCAGGAGATCCTCGCTAAACTGGAGCGAGGCGTCAGCTTCGATCACCTGGCAAAGCGCTATTCGAAATGTCCCTCCGGGCGCAACGGTGGCGATCTCGGTGAGTTTACGCAGGGAGCGATGGTCGGGCCGTTTGATAAAGCCGTCTTCACCTGCCCGCTGCTAAAACCCTACGGACCGGTAAAAACGAAGTTCGGCTACCACATCATTAAGGTGCTCTACCGCCGTTAGCGCATGCTAATATTGCCGTCTGATTCATCGTAAATTATCAAGGTACGATCATGGCAAAAACAGCGGCAGCAATGCACATCCTGGTGAAAGAAGAGAAACTGGCACTCGACCTGCTGGAGCAGATTAAAAACGGCGCCGATTTCGAGAAGCTGGCGAAAAAGCACTCCACTTGTCCGTCAGGTAAAAAGGGCGGTCATTTAGGCGAGTTCAAACAGGGTCAGATGGTTCCGGCATTTGATAAAGTCGTCTTCTCCTGCCCTGAGCTGGAGCCGACCGGCCCGCTGCACACTCAGTTTGGCTACCACATCATCAAAGTCCTGTACCGCAAATAAAAAGCCGGGTGGCGGCTACGCCTTACCCGGCCTACATCTTGCGGTTTTGTAGGTCGGGTAGGCGGAGCGCCACCCGACAATCTGCTTAACCTGCTACCGCGATACGTTTCATATCAGTCATATAGCCGCGCAGTTTCTTACCAACCTGCTCAATAGCGTGGCCGCGAATCGCTTCATTCACGTCGCGCAGCTGAGCGTTGTCTACCGCGCCTTCGGCAATTGCTTTGCCCAGGTCGCCGGTCTGCAGGGTAGTCATGAACTCTTTCAGCAGCGGTACGCAGGCATAAGAGAACAGGTAGTTACCGTATTCTGCGGTATCGGAGATAACCACGTTCATTTCGTACAGACGCTTACGCGCGATGGTGTTCGCGATCAGCGGCAGCTCATGCAGTGATTCGTAGTAAGCAGACTCTTCGATGATGCCGGAATCAACCATGGTTTCGAACGCCAGCTCAACGCCCGCTTTCACCATCGCGATCATCAGAACGCCTTTATCGAAGTACTCCTGCTCGCCGATTTTACCTTCAAACTGCGGGGCGGTCTCGAACGCGGTTTTACCGGTCTCTTCACGCCAGGTCAGCAGTTTCTTATCATCGTTGGCCCAGTCAGCCATCATGCCGGAGGAGAATTCGCCGGAGATGATGTCATCCATATGTTTCTGGAACAGCGGCGCCATGATCTCTTTCAGCTGTTCGGACAGCGCATAAGCACGCAGTTTCGCCGGGTTAGACAGGCGATCCATCATCAGGGTGATACCGCCCTGCTTCAGCGCTTCAGTGATGGTTTCCCAGCCGAACTGAATCAGTTTTTCGGCGTATGCCGGATCGGTACCTTCTTCCACCAGCTTGTCGAAGCACAGCAGAGAACCAGCCTGCAGCATACCGCACAGAATCGTCTGCTCGCCCATCAGGTCAGATTTCACTTCCGCAACAAAGGAAGATTCCAGAACGCCCGCACGGTGACCACCGGTTGCTGCGGCCCAGGCTTTAGCAATCGCCATGCCTTCACCTTTCGGGTCGTTTTCCGGGTGAACCGCGATCAGCGTCGGTACGCCGAAACCACGTTTGTACTCTTCACGCACTTCGGTACCCGGGCACTTCGGCGCCACCATCACAACGGTGATGTCTTTACGAATCTGCTCACCCACTTCGACGATGTTGAAGCCGTGGGAGTAGCCCAGCGCCGCGCCATCTTTCATCAGCGGCTGAACGGAACGCACAACGTCGGAGTGCTGTTTGTCCGGCGTCAGGTTAACCACCAGGTCAGCCTGTGGGATCAGCTCTTCGTAGGTCCCCACTTTGAAGCCGTTTTCGGTCGCTTTACGCCAGGATGCGCGCTTTTCAGCAATCGCTTCTTTACGCAGCGCATAGGAGATATCCAGACCGGAATCACGCATGTTCAGGCCCTGGTTCAGACCCTGCGCGCCACAGCCGACAATGACCACTTTTTTACCCTGAAGGTAGCTGGCGCCATCAGCGAATTCGTCGCGGCCCATAAAGCGACATTTACCCAGCTGCGCCAGCTGCTGGCGCAGATTCAGTGTATTAAAGTAGTTAGCCATGGTGATACCTCGTGATGTTGTACTGTCTTATTGTTCGGTTCGCTTTTGCGAGAATGAACTTACTATATGACAGGAAATTTATTGCGGAAATTGATATATTCACAACGTCACGTTGCAATTTATGCAATGCAAAACTGTGGAGTACGGAGTGTGGATTTACGCGATCTGAAAACCTTCCTGCATCTGGCCGAAAGCCGCCATTTTGGCCGCAGCGCGCGGGCGATGCACGTCAGCCCCTCCACCCTTTCGCGCCAGATCCAGCGCCTGGAAGAAGATCTCGGGCAGCCGCTGTTTGTTCGCGATAACCGTACCGTCACCTTGACCGAAGCTGGCGAAGAGCTGCGCCTGTTCGCACAGCAGACGCTGCTACAGTACCAGCAGCTTCGTCATGCCATCGATCAGCAAGGCCCTTCGCTTTCCGGCGAGCTGCATATCTTCTGCTCGGTGACGGCAGCCTACAGTCATCTGCCGCCGATTCTCGATCGCTTCCGCGCGGCTCACCCTTCGGTGGAGATTAAGCTTTCCACCGGCGATGCCGCGGATGCAATGGAGAAAGTTGTCACCGGCGAGGCCGATCTGGCGATTGCCGGCAAGCCGGAAACGCTGCCGGGCTCCGTGGCGTTTTCGATGCTGGAAAACCTGGCGGTCGTGCTGATCGCCCCGGCATTGGCCTGTCCGGTACGCACCCAGGTGAGCCAGGAGAAGCCCGACTGGTCAACCGTACCGTTTATCATGGCCGATCAGGGGCCGGTGCGCCGCCGCATCGAACTGTGGTTTCGCCGCCACAAAATCAGCAATCCCTCGATTTACGCCACCGTGGGCGGCCATGAAGCGATGGTGTCGATGGTCGCGCTCGGCTGCGGCGTGGCTTTAATTCCGGAAGTGGTACTGGAGAACAGTCCGGAACCGGTACGCAATCGCGTGATGATTTTAGAGCGCAGCGATGAGAAAACGCCGTTTGAACTAGGCGTGTGCGCACAAAAAAAGCGGCTGTATGAGCCGCTTATTGATGCTTTCTGGTCGATTCTGCCGAACCACTGATATTTGGCGCACACGCCTTACCTGGCCTGTAATCTGATTGTAGGCCCGATGAGCGCAGCGCCATCAGCCATTAGCCCGCGAGAAAGAACCTGAACGCCGGGTTATTGGTTTCATCGTGGCAGTCATAGCCCAGCTCATGGAGTCGGGTTTCGAAATCCGGCTCATGATCGCCAAGCTCGAACGCCGCCAGCACGCGGCCATAATCGGTTCCGTGGCTGCGATAGTGGAACAACGAGATGTTCCAGTGGGTCCCTAACGTATGCAGGAACTTGAGCAACGCCCCCGGTGATTCGGGGAATTCGAAGCTGAACAGTCGCTCCTGCAGCGGTTTTGACGGCCGCCCACCGACCATATAGCGCACATGAAGTTTCGCCATTTCGTCATCAGAAAGATCGACAACGCTATAGCCGCCTTCGTGCAGCAGACTCAAAATCTCTTTGCGTTCTTCCAGACCGCGGCTCAGACGAACCCCGACAAAAATGCAGGCGTCTTTGGCATCAGCAAAACGGTAGTTGAACTCGGTCACTGAACGGCCACCCAGCAGCTGACAAAACTTCAGGAAGCTGCCCTTCTCTTCAGGAATGGTCACCGCCAGCAGCGCTTCACGTTGCTCTCCCAGCTCGCAGCGTTCGGAGACGTAGCGCAGGCCGTGGAAGTTAACGTTGGCCCCGGAAAGCACATGTGCCAACCGCTCGCCGCGGATATCATGCTGCGCGATATACTTTTTCATTCCTGCCAGCGCCAGCGCACCAGACGGTTCAGCCACGGCGCGAACATCTTCGAACAGATCTTTCATCGCCGCACAAATCGCATCGCTGTCGACGGTGACGATATCATCAAGATACTCCTGGCAGAGGCGGAAGGTCTCGTCGCCGATACGTTTCACCGCCACGCCTTCGGCAAACAGCCCGACGCGCGGCAGATCGACCGGATGTCCGGCATCCAGCGCGGCTTTCAGACAGGCGGAGTCCTCTGCTTCCACCGCGATCACTTTGATCTGCGGCATCAGCTGCTTGATCAGCACCGCTACGCCTGCGGCAAGCCCACCGCCGCCAACCGGGACAAACACGCGGTCCAGGTGTGCATCCTGCTGTAGCAGCTCCAGCGCCAGCGTGCCCTGCCCGGCAATCACCATCGGGTGGTCAAACGGCGGGACCCAGGTGAAGTTCTGCTGTTGCGCCAGCTCAATGGCTTTCGCTTTCGCTTCATCAAAATTAGCGCCGTGCAGCAGTACCTCACCGCCAAAGTTACGTACGGCATCCACTTTGATGTCCGCCGTGGCAACCGGCATGACGATCAGCGCCTTCACGCCAAGACGCGATGCCGAGAACGCAACCCCCTGGGCGTGGTTGCCCGCAGAAGCGGTAATCACTCCCTGCGCTTTTTGCTCTTCCGTCAGGCCTGCCATCATTGCGTAGGCCCCGCGCAGCTTGAAGCTATGAACCGGCTGGCGATCTTCACGCTTCACCAGAATCACGTTATCAAGACGCGACGAGATTTTTTCCATTTTTTGCAACGGCGTAATCTGCGCCGCTTCATAGACCGGTGCGCGCAGCACCGCCCTGAGATATTCCGCCCCTTCGGGGGCGGCAGACAGGGGTTGTGATTCAGCCATCATTAACCCCCCAGTTTTGATTTATCGCGCACCGCGCCCTTATCGGCGCTGGTTGCCAGGCTGGCGTACGCGCGGAGTGCAAAGGAGACCTGACGTTCACGTGCTTTCGGCGTCCAGGCACGATCGCCGCGGGCCTCTTGTGCTTCACGACGCGCGGCGATTTCGGCATCGCTCAGCTGCAGCTGAATACCCCGGTTCGGAATATCAATGGCAATCATATCGCCGTCTTCAATGATCGCGATATTGCCGCCGCTGGCTGCTTCCGGTGAGACGTGGCCAATCGACAGACCCGAGGTACCGCCGGAGAAACGCCCATCGGTGATCAGCGCACAGGCTTTACCCAGACCCATGGATTTCAGGAAGGTCGTCGGATAGAGCATTTCCTGCATTCCCGGACCGCCCTTCGGCCCTTCGTAGCGAATAACCACGACGTCGCCCGCCACCACTTTACCGCCCAGGATCGCGTCGACGGCTTCATCCTGGCTTTCATAGACTTTCGCCGGGCCGGTGAATTTCAGAATACTGTCATCCACCCCTGCGGTTTTAACAATACAGCCGTTTTCCGCAAAGTTGCCGTACAGAACCGCCAGACCGCCGTCTTTGCTGTAAGCATGCTCCAGTGAACGGATACACCCTTCGGCACGATCGTCGTCCAATGTATCCCAGCGGCAGTCCTGCGAGAACGCCTGAGTCGTCCGGATACCCGCCGGGCCAGCGCGGAACATTTTTTTCACCGCGTCATCTTTAGTCAGCATGACATCATATTGATCGAGCGTTTGTGGCAGAGTCAGACCGAGAACGTTTTTCACCTCGCGGTTCAGCAGCCCGGCACGATCGAGCTCGCCGAGAATCCCCAGTACGCCGCCCGCGCGGTGCACATCTTCCATATGGTACTTCTGCGTGCTCGGCGCCACTTTACACAGCTGCGGAACCTTGCGGGACAGCTTATCGATATCACTCATAGTGAAGTCGATTTCCGCTTCCTGCGCGGCGGCCAGCAGGTGCAGAACGGTATTCGTCGAACCGCCCATGGCAATATCCAGGGTCATGGCGTTTTCAAACGCCGCTTTGCTGGCGATGTTGCGCGGCAACGCGGATGCATCATCCTGCTCGTAATAGCGCTTAGTCAGCTCAACGATGCGTTTCCCCGCGTTGAGGAACAGCTCCTTACGGTCGGCGTGTGTCGCCAGCAGAGAGCCGTTACCCGGCTGGGACAGACCCAGCGCTTCGGTCAGGCAGTTCATCGAGTTGGCGGTAAACATCCCCGAACAGGAACCACAGGTCGGACAGGCGGAACGCTCGACCTGCTCACTCTGTTCGTCGGAGACTTTTGGATCCGCCCCCTGAATCATCGCATCGACAAGGTCGAGTTTGATGATTTTGTCAGAAAGCTTGGTTTTCCCGGCTTCCATTGGGCCACCGGAGACAAAAATCACCGGAATATTCAGGCGCAAGGACGCCATCAGCATCCCCGGGGTGATTTTGTCACAGTTGGAAATGCAGACCATGGCATCGGCGCAGTGCGCGTTAACCATGTACTCAACCGAGTCGGCGATCAGTTCACGGGATGGCAGTGAATAAAGCATACCCCCATGCCCCATGGCGATCCCATCATCCACCGCGATGGTGTTAAATTCTTTGGCAACGCCGCCTGAGGCTTCAATCTGCTCAGCAACCAGCTTACCCAGATCGCGCAGATGTACGTGACCCGGTACAAATTGGGTGAAGGAGTTAACAACGGCGATAATCGGCTTACCGAAATCAGCATCGGTCATCCCGGTTGCGCGCCACAGCGCGCGGGCACCCGCCATATTACGGCCGTGAGTGGTGGTGGCGGAACGGTACTTAGGCATGCTTTAGTTACTCCCAGTCTCTGTGACATGGGGCGCTGCGTGCCACCCCATTTTTTTATGCTTATGCTTGAAATATGACGGGTATGTTTATTGGTTAACCTGATCCAACCAGCCCCATTTATCCTCGGTTTCACCGGTGAAGAGACCAAAGAAAGCTTGCTGAATACGCTTGGTGACCGGGCCGCAGCGACCTTCGCCAACCTGAATACCGTCAACGCTGCGCACCGGAGTGATTTCCGCAGCAGTACCAGACATAAAGACTTCATCAGCCAGATACAGAGATTCACGGGACAGCACCTGCTCGCGGACTTCAATATCCAGATCTTTTGCCAGTTTAATGATCGCGTCGCGGGTAATGCCCGGCAGCGCAGAAGAGGTAAATGGCGGAGTGAACAACACGCCATCTTTCACTTCAAACAGGTTCTCACCCGCGCCCTCGGAGATATAGCCGTTAACGTCCAGCGCGATCCCTTCCTGATAACCATGGCGGCGCGCTTCGCTGCCAACCAGCAGGGAAGAGAGGTAGTTACCCCCGGCTTTTGCCGCGGTCGGGATGGTATTGGGCGCGACACGGTTCCAGGAAGAAACCATCGCATCGATCCCCTGATCCAGCGCTTCAGCGCCAAGATAAGCTCCCCACGGGAACGCCGCGATGATCACGTCAGTGCTGTATCCCGCAGGCGGATTAACACCCATGCCAACGTCGCCAACAAAGACCAGTGGACGAATATACGCGCTGGTCAGGTTATTTTTGCGGATAACTTCGCGGCAGGCTTCCATCAACTCATCAATGCTTTGAGAGACCGGAAAACGATAGATTTTGGCTGAGTCATGCAGACGCTGCATATGTTCGCGATGACGGAACACCACCGGTCCTTTATGTGAGTCGTAGCAACGGATGCCTTCAAACACGGAAGTGCCGTAGTGAAGCGCGTGAGACATCACGTGAACCTTCGCCTCTCCCCACGGAACCATCTCGCCGTTGAACCAAATGTAATCAGCTTTTTTCGTCGTCATTTTTCTTCCCTTGCGCTTATGCGCGGATTTGTTGTGATGTTGGTTGCTGGATCTCGACGCAGGCGACGTCGACCAGCTTACTTAATTGACTAAACAGTAATTCGACGGGCCGCTGGCTGGCAACGGTCAATTCAATATTTATGTTGCCGGCATCTGCCGCGGTTTCCATATTCATGGAACAAACCTGAAAGCCACGGTGACGTACCACGCGCAGCACGCGTTCTAAGGTTTCCGGGTTGAAGCGAGCCTGCAAAGCGACCTGATGTTGCATCATGATAATTTCTCCAGCATTTCTGCATTACTGGCACCGGGCGGTACCAACGGCCAGACGTTCTCAAGCTCATCGATTGAGACATGAAGCAGGTATGGCCCCTGGCTCGAAAGCATGGTGTCGAGAGCTGCTTCAACCTGGTCTTTACGGGTGATGTGCTGTCCAGGAATGCCGAAAGCGCTGGCCAGCGTGACAAAATCGGGATTATCGGTGAGGGTGGTTTCGCTATAGCGCTCCTCGAAAAACAGCTGCTGCCACTGACGCACCATGCCTAAACGCTGGTTATCCAGTAACAGGATCTTCAACGGCAGCTGTTTACGCTTCACGGTACCCAGCTCCTGCACGTTCATCATGAACGAACCATCGCCGGAGACGCAGATAACGGTATCGTTCGGACGTGCAACTTGAGCGCCAACCGCAGCCGGCAGGCCAAAGCCCATCGTGCCCAGACCGCTGGAGGTAATAAAATTCTCAGGGCGTGTATAGGTCATATGCTGCGCTGACCACATTTGATGTTGACCCACGTCGGTTGTCACAACGCTATCGGCCGGCTTACGGTCGGAGAGCTGTTTGAGCAACAGCGGTGCGTAAATACCCTCACCCGGATGGTCGTAGCGCCATGCGTGCTCGTCACGCAGCGCCTGATTATGCTGGCGCCAGGCGTCGATAGTCAGCGGCTTCTGCAACGCTGGCAGCAATGTATTCAGATCGCCCGCCAGGGCAACATGTGCCTGACGCAGCTTGTTCAGCTCAGCCGGATCGATATCCAGATGGATAACTTTGGCGTGCGGAGCAAAGGTATTCAGCTTCCCGGTAACACGGTCATCGAAGCGGGCGCCAACGGCGATCAGCAGGTCACATTCCTGTACCGCCAGATTGGCCGCTTTGGTGCCGTGCATCCCCAGCATGCCCAGATAGTACGGATAGGCCGCATCAACGGCCCCCAGACCTTTCAGCGTGCAGGTGGCCGGCATTTGCGTAATGGCGATAAATTCGCGCAACGCAGGCACCGCCTGCGCCATGCCCACGCCACCGCCGACGTACAGCATCGGTTTTTGCGCGGCAGCTAACATCTGCAGCGCCTGCTCAACTTCTGCATGGGGGAAGGCAATGTCGTTATCAACCGTCGAGAAATACGGTTCAAGCTCACCCTTCGCCAGCTGGATATCTTTCGGGATATCAACCAGAACCGGGCCTGGGCGGCCAGAGTTTGCGACCTGGAAAGCTTCAGCGATCACTCGCGGCAGTTCTTCCAGCGACTGCACGAGAAAACTATGTTTCGTACAGGCCAGTGATAAACCAAGGACGTCCACTTCCTGGAAAGCATCGGTGCCGATAAACGGCGCCGCGACCTGACCAGTGATGGCGACAACAGGGACAGAGTCCAGTAACGCATCAGCCAGGCCGGTGATCAGGTTCGTCGCACCTGGACCTGATGTGGCGATGCACACGCCGGTTTTGCCGGTGGCGCGAGCATAGCCGATAGCTGCCATGGCCGCTCCTTGCTCGTGGCGGCACAACAGGTGTTCCACGCCGCCGTCATACAATGCATCGTAAACCGGCATAATCGCGCCACCAGGATAGCCAAAAACCGTGTCGACCCCCTGTGCCCGCAAAGCATGTACTACCCACTGTGCCCCATTCATAGTTAGTTCCCCGTCATAGATCGGGAGAAACAGAATTTTATGCTATTCGTCATTGTCTGCTCCTCGCTTATCATTTTTAAGTTATAAAAAAACCCCCGGACCTTTCGGTGCGGGGGTCTTAGTTCGTTAAGGCTTGATTTCTAAGCCTTTCCTCGTCCAAGTGCAGCCCCGCACGGTGGGATAATAATCACCACCACGCTAATCACGACCAGGCTAATCACTCGTAGAAGGGCTGTCATTTTCTGTACTTTCTGGCTTCTTGTTCGAAGGAATACCTAAAGAGTTACCACAGACATCACAATAAACACAAGATTTTTTTATACATCACTTACTGATCGCGCTAACAGTTTTTTGTAAAACAATTGTTTTTAATAGAAAAAATATAAAATGAAAAAAATTCAATTTATCACCCTTTTCTATGACGATGCGGCGGTTTCCGGCAATACGCTATTTCACCATGATGGCCGTCTGCGATGCTGCTTCCATCATGAGTGAAATGTCACAATATCCGGCGATATTCGCTGGAACATGGCGCGTAAAATACATTTCTTACTCATTACTGCCCCTTTTTCTGCCGACATAATGCCCGTACTCAGGAGGCATTATGTCACTCGCGATTATTTACACACGGGCTGCTTTCGGTATCAGTGCCCCACTTATTACGATCGAAATACATATCAGCAACGGGCTTCCCGGGTTAACCATGGTAGGGCTTCCTGAAACCACGGTAAGAGAGGCTCGCGACCGGGTACGCAGCGCGATAATTAACAGCGGCTATACGTTTCCGGCCAAAAAGATCACCATCAATCTGGCCCCTGCTGATTTGCCAAAAGAAGGCGGGCGATACGATCTCCCCATCGCTCTCGCGCTTCTGGTCGCGTCGGAGCAGCTAGATGCGTCCAGGTTGAATCAATATGAGTTTATCGGCGAGCTCGCGCTCACAGGGGCGCTACGCGGCGTTCCTGGCGCTATCTCCAGTGCAATGGAGGCGATAAAAGCCGGACGACAAATTATCGTCGCCGAGGATAACGCTGCAGAAGTGGGGCTCATTGAGGGCCACGAGTGTCTTATCGCCGGGCATCTGCAGGAAGTGTGTGCTTTTCTCGAGGGACGCCATGCGCTCAATCCTTCCATACCGGAGGAAGAACTTCCTGATGACCCTCTACCTGATCTGAGCGATGTTATTGGCCAGCAGCAAGGAAAACGGGCGTTGGAAATCGTTGCCGCAGGGGGTCACAACCTGCTGTTGATTGGCCCTCCCGGAACAGGAAAAACCATGCTTGCCAGCCGGTTGCCAGGTCTTCTGCCACCGTTAAGCAATCAGGAGGCGCTCGAAAGCGCCGCCATTCTTAGTCTGTTGAGTCGCCATCGCGCAACAAAACAGTGGCGCCGGCGGCCGTTTCGCAGTCCGCATCACAGCGCTTCTCTCGCGGCAATGGTAGGGGGGGGTTCAATCCCGATACCCGGAGAGATCTCGCTGGCACACAACGGGGTGCTATTTCTCGATGAACTACCGGAGTTTGAACGCCGGGTGTTGGATGCTTTGCGGGAGCCGATAGAGTCAGGGAAAATACATATTTCACGAACGCGTGCGAAAATTGACTATCCGGCACATTTTCAGCTTATTGCGGCTATGAATCCCAGCCCCACCGGGCATTACCAGGGTCATCATAATCGCGCATCACCGGAACAAACCTTACGCTATCTGGGTCGCCTGTCCGGGCCGTTCCTCGACCGGTTCGACCTCTCGCTGGAAATTCCTCTACCGCCTCCAGGCGTGCTCAGCCAGGCAGTCTCTGGCGTGGAAAATAGCGCCAGCGTGAGGAAGCGGGTTCTCGCCGCCCGAGACAAACAGCTGGCCCGGCAGGAGAAACTCAATGCCCATCTGGAGAGTAACGAAATGAAAATCTGGTGTCCGCTCAGTAAAGAGGATGCTATCTGGCTGGAACAGGTACTATCGCAGCTGGGGCTTTCTATCCGCGCCTGGCAGCGTCTGCTGAAAGTCGCCCGGACCATCGCCGACATAGGGGGGGAACCCTGTATTGAGCGCTACCACCTGCAGGAGGCCCTTGGTTATCGGGCGATAGACAGGATGCTGAACCATTTGCAAAAACTCATGGCATAAAAAAAGGGCTTACGCCCTTTTTTGTTAATCATCGCTTTCGGTGTAATCTTCAGCGCCTTCAACCTGCGGTTTCCCGCCGGACAGCGTATGAAAACGCTTAGGCCGCTTAATACGCGCCATATACTTAATCCAGACGCGTTCCATTTCCGTGGCTGGCTCACGTTCACCACGACATACCGAAACAAACTGTTTTTCATCTTCGGTGACAGGTTCGCGTTTACCCAGTTCCAGTTCGTTAAGAGCATAACCATGCTGTTCCAGCAGTTGTGCCTCTTTGATGGTGAAATCACCATGACGGGAGAACCCGCGCGGATAATGTTTATTATCGAAAAAACGATTAGTCGTCATAAAGCTTTCCGCCATCCTACACGCTCCTGATTCTTTGGCCGAGCTATTTATGGCGCGGAGTATTAGTTACGCTTGACAGAGTGTAAAACAAAAGATTTAAATCATTACGACAAATAATTTTGCGGAGAAGAGTGTGGATACGGAATTGCTCAAAACTTTCCTTGAGGTGAGCAGAACTCGCCACTTTGGACGAGCAGCAGAGGCGCTTTATCTGACGCAGTCGGCCGTCAGCTTTCGTATTCGTCAGCTGGAAAACCAGCTTGGCGTGAACCTTTTTACCCGCCATCGCAATAACATCCGCCTGACGTCAGCCGGCGATAAACTCCTTCCTTATGCCGAAACCCTGATGAACACCTGGCAGGCGGCACGAAAAGAGGTTGCGAATGCTTCCCGGCACAATGAATTTTCAATTGGCGGCAGCGCATCTTTGTGGGAATGCATGCTTAACGGATGGCTGGGGAAGCTCTACAAAGAGCCCTGTAACCTGCAGTTTGAAGCGCGGATTGCACAGCGACAATCGCTTGTTAAACAGTTACATGAACGACAGCTTGATCTACTGATCACGACAGAATCCCCGAAAATGGACGAATTAAGCAGCCAGTTACTCGGTAATTTCACCCTGGCACTCTACTGCGCCTCGCCATTTAAAACTAAGAATGAATTGAATTATCTGCGCCTGGAATGGGGTCCGGACTTCCAACAAAATGAGGTCGGACTAATTGGCAGTGATGATGTTCCTCTGCTGACAACCAGTTCCGCTGAACTGGCCTATCAGCAACTTGCTGCGCTCAACGGTTGCACATGGCTACCGACACGCTGGGCAAAGGATAAAAGCGGCCTGCATACGGTGACGGACAGTACAACGCTATCCCGGCCCCTGTACGCTATCTGGCTACAAAACAGCGATAAACAGGTACAGATCCGCGAAATACTGAAGACAAACATACTGGAATAATGCGTACCTCCAGGGACGGAGGATGCTGGAAGATTTTGGGGATGGAAAATAACAGACAAAAAAAATCCTTTGCCTGAGCAAAGGATTATATATGGCAGGGGCGGAGAGACTCGAACTCGCGACACCCGGTTTTGGAGACCGGTGCTCTACCAACTGAGCTACGCCCCTAAATCTCTTACTATTAAGCCCGCTAATTAATTTAGCAGGCTTAA
>NZ_JBWNLD010000019.1:0-66106 GCF_056521145.1 Klebsiella sp. CSG-1
GAGACACTTAAAACCCTCATTGAAGCGGTGGTAACAAGTGAATCACCCGTTCTGGATACAACGCTTGTGCAACGCATCGCACGTATACACGGCTTCACTCGCGCTGGCAGACTGATACGTGAACGCGTAATGGAAATTGTGGATCAACACTATCACCTTGCAGCCGATCACTCAGGTGAAAACTTCGTCTGGCTGTCCGCTGAGCAACGTGCTGACTGGAATGCGTTTCGTTTGCCTGCCACGGATAACGACATTCGCCAGGTTGACGCGATCCCTAGTGAGGAATTGCGCGCACTGGCGCTGAGTATTAAAGGTGACAATAAGATACAGGAAATGACCCGCTCGCTTGGAATTAAGCGCCTGACCAGTCAGGCAAAAAAAAGGATTGAATCAATACTTAATGTTGTTTGAAGGTCAACCGTGTGGAAAACCACTTTTAGAGACTAATAGTCTGAAATATAGAGTCTTAATCGACCATTTTGAGACCGGATGTATTAAAGTCGATTTCTGACACCTCTTATCGTGGTTTTCCACATCACCAACATCGACCAGTTGGGCGTAATTAAGGAGTACTAACCTGCTCCCCGTATTTTCACACAGACTGCTGTTAGTTACTTCCGCTTTTGGCACAAAGCAGACGTTAAGACTTACAGCATCGGGAAACTTCTGGATGCCGCGTCAGCGGCATGGAGGCGCCAGATGAGGTTACATGTGTCTGTGGAGTCAAATGGCGCCGAAAGCCCGGCGTAGCCGGTTACCTGGCTATAAACTCTGCCACCCTACCCCCTGCCCTGATTAGCCTTAACCCGCTTACAGCAATGAAGAAGTAAAAGTAATCCCTTTTAACCCCGGTGAGCGGGCTTTACGGCGTTTACGACGTAAAGGGCGTGATTTCCGGGGCCTTAGTGGCGGCAGCTTGCTGCTGACGCTTAGGGGGATGTTCTTCAGTTATTTCAGCGACACCAGGGAACTTAACACGGTAGCTGGCAAAGCCATACCCGCTTAAAACATCACAGAAGCCTCTGTACGCGGTCGGAGTGGACCCGACAAGGCGACAGCCGCAGTCGGGGCGTATCTCCGCGTTAGTGCCGTCAGGCGCTTACGAGCGTATACCCCGGGATTACAGCAGCACGACTTACAGCGATGAAGAATAAATAGTTACAACACCCATCATTAAAAGCGACATCACTCCCGGCCTTCGGCCGGGGGCGGCGGCGCTTTTCAGTGGTGGGATGAGTTATGTAGTTACCGCTGTGCACGGAACTGAATAGTGGTCTGAGAGGGGCTCAGTGTTGCAGGACGGCGCCGGAGGTTTGTTTAAATGGTTAATTGAATGCTGTAACTAAAGTGTTTGCTGGTGCTGTGCCCGCCGTTTGCCGGCGGGAGGTACTTCTCGATTCTGAGCGGCGCGGGCGTTTGCGACCGCTGCCAGCGAAGGCCTCATTGAGACTGTCCACAGGACAGACGGCGAACAGGTTTTCCTTTGAGATGAAAGAGATTCAGATCTTTAAAAGAAGTACAGAGCAGGTATTTAAAGGGAACCATGCGGTCTGTAATTCTTTCGACGGGCACCCAGGAAACGTGTCGGGTGTAGCCTTGTGAATAGTTCCCTTGCAGTTAAATGTGTATAAGTAAAATCCGGTCAAAAAACCGGGGCCGGAGACCTGAAATTTCATCCACGGAAAGGAAAAATCAGGAGGTGGCCGTGGTGGCTGTTACAGGAATGGTCAGAAATCAGGCAACTGCAGAAGACGGGCGAGCGAAAGTCTCCGGCGTCGGCCGGATAAAAAAGTGGGAGGTTTATATGGGCTCGGGGTACGGCGCCAGGCGGGTATAGTTATTGCCCCGGGATATCAGCATTCGTTCCGTCACACGTCGCTCCACCTCACGCTTCAGCGCGTCATGATCGCCTCTGAAGCGGCCGGTGGCATATTCACGGGTCAGCTGCTGACGAACGCGCGTCTCTATATCCTTACGCTGGCGTGAAGCATCCCGGCGAGCTGTCGCTCGCTTCTGGCCATGTGATTTACGCTCAGCCTGGTAGCTACGAAAACGCTCGCGTACAAAACGCCAGGATTTAGCGATCAGCTCGTCCATTTCCAGTTGTGGCAGGCTCTGCTTTTTACGCTGTTTGTTTTCCCACTCCACACGGCTACGACGCGCGGCCACGACAGCGACATCTGACACATCCAGAGCCTGAAAAAGAGCCGGCGTGAACGTCATGTCGGTCGGGATGTTACAGCCAATCTGCGGGTCATATTCCGTGGTGTAGGTGATCAGGCACAACTCGGACATAAAGCGCAGCGCACGGGTCGCCCGCGAGATAGAGAGATTGCCACTTGCGGATTCCGTGGCCAGCCCGCACTCGATGGCCATATTGGTAATCGAGCGCTGCACGCGATTGGCCAGCGGATCATAATGGAAGCACATTGCCTGCAGGAGCGCGTCAATTGCACGTCGACGCAGTATAGGAGGCATGCGGCGGCGCTTACCCAGTGAGCGGGCAAAGGCAACATGGATTGAAAAATCAAAGGTAGCGGTGAAGCCTTCGGCTTTGGCCATCAGCTTACGACAGAACGGCAGTGTCTTTTTGCCTTCACGCGCCATAAAACGCGGCTCGGCATTTTTAACCTGAACGTAATGAAATGAGTTTTCTGAATTCTGGTCAGCCACCGCTTCCTGCGCTTATGTTGCACGGAAGGAGTGAGCACAGAAGGTCTTGAACTTTTCTGAGCATGAATCTATACTCCCTGCATAGAGCAACAGCTTCTATGCAGTTTTGAAAGGCCCCGTTAATCTTTTCGCTCCGCCAAGAATGAAGAAGATTATCGGGGTTTTTGCTTTTCTGGTTCCAGGTAAATTCCCCATCCGAACCAGTTCCCTGCCACCTTGCGGCGTGGCCAGCCAGAAATCTCTAAACGATCAGTAATCTAGCACTCAAAGCCGGATGGATCAAGAATGTGACGTCGTTACATCAATTCCAAGCTTCGCGGACTCCATTTCAATAAGCCTTTCAATCATTTCTGCCTGAGTAATTCCTTCACTCTCACACATGATTTGAAGCTGATTTTTAAGTGAATCGCGCACAAACACCCTCACCTCTTTGTGCGTCGTTTTTTTACGCGCAACAGCCTTCTGCTGCCGTTCTGCAGCAGAAAGTGGTTTCCCTTTTCTGTAGGGGCGTTTAGATGAGGAAGTAACTGCGTTTATGGCCTGTGACATCTCTGCCTCCTCAAGCATTTAACTAAATACCTGAACAAAGATACTACAGCTGGCCTGATGCGGCGAGTGGCTATGTTATTTTTTGTTATATAACCTAATCTCCGTTGGCGCGAAGTTCAGGTTAAAAAACGTAACGATTTTCAGTACGTACTCTGCCAGTCCGTTCCCTGTGCCCAGCGGGATGCCCAGTGGTTCAGGTAACTGTGGGCGACAACCGGGTCATCCCACACGACCAGCACATTCTCTGAATTCGAACGGTCCGCAGCCCGACTGAAATTGAAAGAGCCGACCTCGGTATTGCGTTTGTCTGCGACGATCACTTTGTCATGAAGGATCGTATATACGTCGACGGTGCGGACAGGGATACCCGCGCTGACCAGCACGTTCATGGCGGCCACGCTGGCTTTCCCGGTATTCGCCTTCTGGTCCAGTACTACCCTGATATCCACTCCACGCCGTTTTGCCGCAATAAGCGAGCGAGTCACCTCCGGCGACGTGAAGGAGTATCCCATCAGGCGGATTTCCTGCTGCGCTGAATCGATGGTCTTCAGGACCAGCTGCAGGGCCGTTCCTTCCGGGGAAAAGCCGGTCTCGATGGACGCGGCGTTGACTGCCGGCACTGGCGTGTAAAGCGCCAGACTGAGCAGTCCGGGCAACCACCACCGGCTGGCTGGGGTTTGACGGGTCGTTCTTTTTTCTATACTCATACGATTTCACTCCTGATGACATTCAGTGATGTCGTGTCGGTGCTTCAGAAAATCCCTCACACACCTGACCAGTTTCTCTGAATCCCGCTCCCGCAACAGCGGAATGCCGGCCTGGCGAAGTACCTCTTCCAGCAGAATATCCCGGCGTACCCGATGTTTTTTCAGGTGCGAGGCATCATCCAGTTCGACAGCGGCCACAATGGCAAAGGTCGTGATATCCACCACCACCACATCGCAGTGCCACTGTGAGGCCATCCGGAACAGCTGCCACCAGGTCCGGGAGCGAGGCCGGATATGAGGTGCCAGGCTGGCGATATCCGCCACCCGCACCTGCGGGCACAGAAGCCAGCGTTTCTGGTCGGTGTGCTTCAGCAACGCCCGGTAAAAATGCTGTTCCCGTGGCGTCATCAGCATGTCATTGCTCACCCAGGCCCGCTGACGACACAGTCGCTGTTCCGCCTCGGTGGTGCGAATACCCGCCGCTTTCAGTGCCTGCAGTACCGGAGAGGTCTTCCCCGTTGTTCGTCCCTTCACAAGCAAAACAAGAAAACCCAGCAGACCCAGTACTATGACGATGGCGCCCGTCATCATTAATATTTTTGCCATTCCGGGCCTCGCTTTATAACCATATCAATCCATATGTGTTTCTTTACTCTGTTCAGCATTCCACTCAGCCCTTCTGAAAGAATTTTCCCCGGAGATTTCTTTGCTGCAATAAAAAACCGCATATGAATTTCCTTAAATTTGTTTCAGCGCTATTGCCGCTGTCACAATAGCCTGCAGGGGATGCATCGGTAATTGATTGCTGTAATTTAGCCAGACACGACGTAAAACTTCTCCGTCTTTGATATAGTGCGGCCTTCGGCTTATTGACTCCTTATCAATACAAATGCCACGAAAAAGTGGCCTGGAACCGACTTTATAGAATTCATGCCGTTCTTCATTGCTCATTTTCATCACCAGTCGATTGAGATAGCGTGAAACCAGAGCAAATGAACGAAACGATGAAAAGTCACCGTTGAAATCCACGACACCACCTTTCAGTAATTTAAATTGCCCCGAAGTCATGACAAAAGCCCGGGAGGGTTTTACTGGTATCGTCCATGTCGCATGGTATTTGTATATCCCTCTCTCCTTTTCGATCCATGCCTCCCCTACAAAATCGACGTCTTCATTTAGTTCCCCGGAAAACATCACCTCTTTATATTTCCCTAAAAAATAGATGTCACCGACCCTCATATCTCTGACTTCACGCTGACACCATACGGGCATATGACAATAGCGCATTAAATCGCGAACAGTCTTCACAGCATCAAGCTTCATTAGTTCACCTTTTTAATTGGTCAATTCTTTTAATTGAATAACAAGCGTAACGAGCCAGCTCTTGTCAGTTCTGTTTATAACGGTATTTCCACGGCTGAACGGGATTCAGGCGTCGCCGGCAATCGCTCCCGATGAGTCTGATGCGCAGTCCCGTCAACGCTCAGTCCCTCTTCTGATGCACCAGGCATCTGCCGGCAACCGATCCAGCAACGCACGTCGGTATCTGTTCGGCACCCCCTGACCAGCCACGAGGTCAGCAATCAGGACCGATATGGCGGAAATCAACAGCACGTAGTGAAGGACGATGCCGGCCAGCTGCACAAGCTCTGTTGCGGGCATAGTTCGCAGGGCGGTCACCAGACGGATACCGTCCTGCGGAAATCCCCACACCAGAAGACCCGCACCTGCCAGTATCGCTGCTGGCGCATAAAGGCATCCCCGGGAGACAAGCCGGACCACCAGGTCGATAAGGTCACGCATCTGCTGGTGATAGGGGTTCGAGGTTCAATCGTGTAAAAAACCACGTTAAGGCAATAATTCATTGTTTGAATTGAAATTTAATGGCCTCAACTCTCCCTTCAGAATATTTTCCGGCAGCGTGAACGTATAATGTCCCAGCATGTTGATATGACCGTACATCAGTGGCGACAGGCGTGAGATATGCTCGTCTTCCGGGATCTCACCAGCGCTGCGCAAATGTGATAGCGCTTCCTGCATATAAAGCGTGTTCCACAATACAACTGCGTTAGTGACAAGCCCCAGCGCACCCAGTTGATCCTCCTGCCCCTCACGGTAACGTTTTCTAATCTCACCACGTTGGCCGTAACAGATCGCCCTTGCCACGGCGTGACGGCCTTCTCCCCGGTTAAGCTGAGTCAGTATCCTGCGACGATATTCTTCATCATCAATGTAGTTGAGGAGGTACAGCGTCTTGTTGACCCGTCCCACCTCCATAATCGCCTGCGCCAGCCCTGACGGACGGGAACTTTTTAAAAGCGAGCCCACAAGTTCTGAGGCGTGGACTGTACCCAGCTTCAGAGAACCGGAAACCCTCATCATTTCATCCCATTGGGTTTCTATCTTTGACAGTTCAACGCATCCCCGCGCCAGCTCATCCAGTACCCCGTAGTTCGCATTTTTATCTGCACGCCAAAATACCGCCTCACCGGCATCTGCCAGGCGGGGCGAAAACTGGTAGCCCAGCAGCCAGAACAGGCCAAAGATAATGTCGCTGGACCCTCCAGTGTCCGTCATAATCTCCACCGGATTCAGCCCCGTCTGCTGCTCCAGAAGCCCTTCCAGCACAAAGATAGAGTCACGCAACGTACCGGGGATAACGATGCCGTGAAAGCCGGAATACTGGTCAGAAACAAAATTGTACCAGGTGATCCCACGCCCTGAGCCAAAGTATTTTCTGTTAGGGCCAGAGTTCAGCGTTTTTACAGGAGTGACAAAGCGCATCCCATCTGCAGAAGCCACTTCTCCGCCGCCCCAGCGCTCAGACAGTTCCAGCGTGGACTGAAAATCGACCAACCGGGCATTAGCGCTGACCAGCGTTTCAGCCCGAATGTAGTTTTGTTTTACCCAGCTCAGACGGTGGCGGGTCAGTGCCGGAATACTGTGTTTGATCAGCGGTTCATGTCCGATATTGCAGGCTTCAGCGAGCAGTACGGCACACAGGCTGATGTTAAGATCCTGAGCACGGGCTTCAGACTCACTCACATGAGTGAATTCGCGGGTAAAACCAGTCCGGGCGTCAATTTCAAGCAGCAGCTCTGTCAGATCAACAGGGGGGACCAGCTGCCTGACGCGGCTGTTCAGAAGAATCAGCGGCTGCGGTTCTTCCAGTTTTTCCAGACTGCTGATGGTCAGGGACGGATATTTACCCTGATGACAGATGCTCACGGCAGCATTCAGCTCAAAGCGTGAGGCCACCGTTTTCCAGGTTTCGTCCAGTTCGGTTGCCAGCTGTTTAACGGCATTTCCACCATCGGTGGGGTGTCCAAGCGCCCGGCATACGGCGATCCGCTGAGCCTGCCATTCTTTCCCCTGAAGAAACTTCTGACGCGGATCGCCCCAGCGATCGCTGTTCTCCAGCCAGATATCGCGGCGACGCAGCGAATCCTGAAGGCGTTCCAGCAGGCACAATGAGTATCCTGCACGCTGTATCCGGCCTTCGGAGTCGTACACCAGACGTTTCCAGGGACCTGTAATGATCTGCTCAGGCGCATTCTCCAGGAGGCGTTTTTTCGAACCACTCAGTTCGGCCAGGTAATGTATGGCCGATAGCGTATTTTCGCCGGCAGGGGCAGACTGAAAATGTAAATCACGCAGCATCGCTGGCAGAAAGCGCTTAACCCGTCCATATTGCTCGACCATTTCATCCTGGAAATTTGTGTCCTGCGGGCGGGCAAGCTCATTGACTTTACCTACGGATTCCGCCAGCCGGTTCTTTGGTACGTGGCTGAAAATAGTCTGACGCAGCGCTGCGTCATCCATTTTATCATCCAGTAAAAGCGTACATGCATGTGCCAGAAGTAGCGCCGCGCGATCAAGATCTTTGAGCGTTCTGAGCCGTTTTTTCTGCCCGGTTTGCTTCGCTGAACGCGTGATATTGAGGATCAGCAGATCCAGAACATCGACAGCCTCATCGAGTGCCAAAATTTCCTGTGCTTTAACAAACGCGGTCAGGATGGCCAGCCGCCGTTCCTCCGGCATTCTGGCGATATATTTTACCGAAGCCATGCCAGCATAACGAGCCAGGTTGCGGAGTTGAATTGCAGGCAGCCCGGCAAAATTCAGCCGGGAAAACTCCAGGCTGCGCAGGCGTGTGTAGCGCTGAAGTGCGTCAGTAAAGGCCGGACCACTGACGTTGACGGGCCCTTTTCGTATCTGCTCCATCACGGAAACCCGCTGTCCTTCCGGTATGACAAGCAGACCGGCCAGTTGCTCAGTCTGCCAGCTGTCAGGTAATGCAGCCAGTCTGCGCCACAAACGCCTGCTTGCCCGCTCACGAATTTCGCCAATGAGCCTCGTCAGCGCTGAGGCTGCGGGCAACAATACTTTATTCTGGAGCAACCATGCCGTGGCAAAATCGAACATCAGACCGGGGCGCTCGTTACTGAGCCATGTGCGGATATAAAGCAGACGTTTCAGTCTGAACGACCAGGGGAAATCGCCAAAATCATGGTAGTCAGAGTGTTGCCTGATCAGCCTTTGATGCTCCCAACGGGTATTCTCTCTCTGGGCGTATCGGGCCATGATCTCAGGGCGATGAATGTTCAGCTGTAATGCAACGTAATTTCGGACGCCGGGAGGTATTTGCAAGGGATCGGTCTGGAAGGTTCCCAGAAAACGGGCCGTGGTTAGCTGAAGGGCAATCCCAAATCGGTTATGTTTCCCCCGGCGCTGATTAATAAAAACAAGATCGCGTTCATCAAGATGAAAATACCGGGCCAGCTGAACCTCGTTAGGCTCGGCGGCATACCGTCCGTAGTTTTCGGTCTGTTCACTGGTCAGAAAACCGTCACTCATCCCGCATCCTTTCGTAAGGGTATCGCTCTGCTCAAATTTTGATAGTCTCAGATATTATAAGTTTTGAGACCTTTTAAAGTGCGTGCTTACATGAGTATCAAAAATCGTGTTTTATGCTTTATGATACTACGCAGTATCAGTATCGATTTGTGAGACCAATATGGCATTACTGGGATATGCAAGGGTATCAACGAGCCATCAGAAACTGACGGCGCAGATCATGGAGCTGAAATCTTCAGGCGTCAGAGATGACCGGATTTTTACTGACATGATGTCGGGCGCCACGGACGAACGTGAAGGGTTACAACGGCTGCTTGCCCGTGCCGAAAAAGATGACATTATCATGTGTACCAAAATGGACCGGCTTGGCCGCAACACAGCGGATATGATCCACATTGTTGATGCCTGCTATAAAAAGGGAATAGCCATCCGGTTTCTGGAGAATGGACTGAGTACTGAAGGCACGATGGGTAAAATGGTCATTCAGATCCTTGCTGCCGTTGCTGAAGCTGAGCGGGAGCGGATCCTGGAGCGCACAAACGAAGGCCGGGTCATCGCCATGGCGGCAGGCGTCAGGTTTGGACGGAAACCTCATCACAAATCGGCCGCCGCACTGGAGCTTATCCGGCACGAAACGCCCATTAAACTGGTGATGGAGAAAACCGGCATATCCAGGGCCACCTATTTCAGGTTAAAAAAACTGGGCCCAGGCAGTTAACCCGACGCAGGCAGCGATTTTTTCCTGTGCCGGAAAGGGTTTCGCGGTTGATGCTGATGATCCCCTGCTTAAAAACAGAGTTAACATTGCCCACAATATTGCTGGTTTTGATGAGCCGTTAAAGGAGTTTTATGAATGGATGGATGTATCTGGTGATTGCCGGCATAGCCGAAGTCTTTTATGCCGCGTCAATGCTCCGGACTGAGGGATTTACCCGGATCTACCCCAGTATTTTTTGCCTGACATTTATCGGTGTGAGCATGTACTTTTTGTCCCTGGCAACACGGACTATTCCTGTAGGAACCGCTTATGCGGTCTGGGTCGGGATTGGTGCTTTAGGGACAGCAGCGTACGGAATAATTTACTTAAATGAAGATAAGGGCCTGTTACGCATTGCCTGTTTCGGACTGATTCTGGCGGGTATCATTGGCCTGAAAATTCTGGCAGGACACAAGCAGCTGTAGGTTCTCATCCATAAACAGAACTCCGGGGGCATTCTGATTTTAGACATCAGCATGCCTCTCCCTTTCCCCTTTTTGAAATGGGACATTACCCGCTACATTAATAACAGGCGAGAGAACCGACATAACCGGGGGCGGCCAGGAAAAGTTGCCATGATTGACAAAAAGACTGCTTTTTGTTTGTACCTGCATGATTAACGGTGCGAATTTTTTCGGCAAACTATAAATGCGGGCACCAGTGTGATGATAAGCACCTGAATAAATGCCGACGGTAATGAAGGTGGCCCTGTTGATTAATAAGTTTGCAGGGAAATAAAAATCCCCGTCATCACGGGGATTTTCCGGACCCGAATGCGTTACCGGGAAGGATGCGAAGGAGAAAAGCGCAGTATCAGCATACCCGCCAGTGCTGCCAGTACAGAGCCGGCAAGTACCCCCACCTTGACCTCGTCCACCAACAGGGGGCTTTCTGCAAACGCCAGGTTGCCGATAAACAGGCTCATGGTAAACCCTATTCCGCACAGGACCGATACGCCGTAAACCTGCAGCCAGGTACTTTTTTCAGGCCGTTTTGCCAGGCCCAGGCTGACGGCCAGCAGCGACAGGCCGAAAATGCCCGCCTGCTTGCCAACAAACAGGCCCAGCGCAACGCCGACCGGTACCGGCGACATCAGGTCATCAGCCGTCATACCGGAGAGCGCGACCCCCGCATTTGCGAAGCCAAACAGCGGCAGTATCAGAAACGTCACCCACGGATTGATGCCGTGCTCCAGCCGGGCAAGAGGGGATTGTTTATCCGGATCGGTTACCCGCAGCGGGATAAAGAGCGCCAGCAGGATACCCGCGATGGTGGCGTGCACCCCGGACTGAAGCATGAAAAACCACAGCACGCCCCCCGCCAGCAGATAGGGAAACAGCCGGGTAATCCCGGCACGGTTCATGATAAACAGCAGAGCAACCGTGACCGCCGCACCGGCCAGCATCAGAAACGAAATATTACTGGTATAGAAGAGCGCAATAATAGCCACTGCGCCCATGTCGTCCAGAATAGCCAGCGCCGACAGGAAAATTTTCAGCGAGGCAGGTACGCGACTGCCCAGCAGTGCCAGTACCCCGAGCGCAAAGGCAATGTCCGTGGCGGCAGGAATTGCCCAGCCAGCGAGGGTTTCATCGCTGCCCGCATTAAACCATACGTAAATGGCCGCAGGCACGGCCATCCCGCCCAGCGCGGCAAATCCCGGCAGCGCGCGCTGGCCCCAGGTGGCAAGCTGACCGGTGAGAAGCTCGCGCTTGATTTCCAGGCCGACCATCATGAAGAACACGGCCATCAGGGCGTCGTTTATCCAGTGCTCAACGGAGAGGCCGGCGGCGTTGTATTTCAGGAATACCTCATATCCCTCCCTGAGCGGAGAGTTAGCCACGATGATAGCGGCTGCTGAGGCGATGATGAGCACGATGCCGCCGGCTGCGGGCGAGCTGAAAAATGCAGATGGCACTTCTGACATCCTCTTTTTATTTCTGTCTGGGATTTCTGACACACTCCCTCCCTTTATTCAAAAAAAACAGGCCTTCCCCTGATATACAACCGCTGGTTATCAGAGGATAAGCCGGCTGAGCTACGCTGAAGATATAAAAAATACGATAATTAATTGCTGATAAATTAACGAATTAGCGTGACGTTAATTTTATCATAACGTCCGGCCCGCTTCAGGCGGAAGAGGTAAAGCCCTGTAAAGCTGCCGCAGGCAGGGGCATTTTTATCCGTCATCAGCCACACGCTCACAGCAGCCATGTGACGACAAAAAAACCCAGGGCAGTCATCAGAATGGAGCCGGTTACGTGTACCAGCAGTGAAGTAAACGCCCAGAAATAATTACCGGACTGCAGCTGTGAGAATATTTCCAGGGAAAACGTGGAAAACGTGGTCAGCCCACCGCACAGCCCGGTGATAACAAGTAATCGCCAGGCCGGATCCAGGTCAGGATGGCGCATGAACCAGGCCAGCGACGCACCAATGATAAATCCGCCCGCAAGGTTCACTACCAGCGTGCCCGGTGGCAGGTCAGGAAACAGGCTGTTCAGGCGTGCGCCAAGCAGCCAGCGGATCAGGCAGCCAGCGGATCCACCAATGATAATGGCCAGATAAGATTTCACGGGGTTTACCTCTGTGTCAGAGGGAGTATGCAGGCTGATGATACGGGGCGGCCTGACATACTCCCGGTTAAAGGGGAGTAATATCAGGCGTCATCAGCTTCTCAGGGGAAGCGGTTGGGTAAGGTGGAACGCCATCACCTCGCCGCAATTCTGGCCCGGTCACGGGCGTTAATCAAGCGGCTATCCACTGTTTTTGTGCGACTCCCCCTGCGGCGGGCATGAGGAGCCCGTTTTCAGGCTTGACCTGAAGAGCATTAAAAATTATCGTTTCGGCAGCATTTTATATCTGACTGTGAGTCATGCACATTACGCCACCCTGAGTTTCTCTTCGCCCGTCCTTTATCAGAGAGCCTGCCGCGACAGCCAGTCCGCGCCGGGTACCGTTCTCTCATATCCGTTACGGGACTGCCACCTTTCACGGTGAACCCGCGTGTACCTGCTTCAGGGACGCAGGCGCCGTGTCCGCAGCAGCCGGTACGGACACGTCGTGATTAATCGGCGGGCTGCAGCCCGCCTTCAGGGATATTCATGCGTCAGCTTTTTCGGTTTATGTTTCATCACGCCTCTCACCTTACGTTCGGTGCGATGCTGATGGCCATGTCCAGCTTTGGACAGACCTATTTTGTCTCACTTTACGGGCAGGATTTTCGTGAGGCCTTTGGGCTCACCGACGGCGGACTGGGCGGCCTGTACGCAATCGGAACGGTGATGAGCGCCATCACGCTGACCTGGGCCGGACGGCTGATTGACTACACCACGACCCGCCGCTTCACGCTGGCGGTCACCCTTTTGCTGCTCACGGCCTGCCTGCTGGTTTCCGGCGCACAGGCGGCGTGGATGCTGTGCATCGGGTTTTACTTTCTGCGCCTCGGCGGCCAGGGACTGATGGTGCATACTGCGCTGACCGCAACGGCGCGCCAGTTCCCCCTTGATGCAGGCAAGGCGCTCGGCGCCATCGCGCTGGGGCTCTCGCTGGCGCAGGCCGTTTTTCCTGTGATTGCGGTGCAGATAAGCGCGCTGACGGGATGGCGCGCTGCCTGGGGCATCAATGCCGGAATGCTTGTTGCCGGCGTGGGGGTCGCGCTGATGTTTTTGCCCCGCGGGAAAGAGAAGCCGCTGCGTACGTTCAGAAAGCGGGGTGAGGAGAAAGAAAAAGAGGCGCCGGTATGGCGAAACCGCAACCTGCTGCTGGCGCTGCCTGTCGTGCTGGCCTCCCCCTTTATCACCACCGGCTTCTTCTTCCACCAGGCGAGGCTGGCACAGGAGAAAGGCTGGGAGCTGTCGTGGGTGGCGGTATGGTTTATTGCCTATGCCATTACCCAGGCGGTATCGCTGCTGTCGTTTGGCCCGCTGATTGACCGGCTCTCACCACGCAGGCTGCTGCCGTGGTTTCTGATGCCACAGGCCCTGGCCATGCTGGCGCTATGGCTCAGCAACGGTCAGTGGGTGACGCCTTTTTACCTGATTATGACCGGCGTATCGTCGGCCATTGCCTCAACGCTTGCCACCGCGCTCTGGGTACAGCTGTTTGGTCCGGCGCAGCTGGCCAGGGTGCGCTCGGCGGTTGAGGCAGGGACGGTGATTGCCAGCGGGGCATCCCCGGTAATCATGGGCGTGCTGATAGATAACCATGTCACCCTGCATCTTCAGGCCCTGTTCTGCCTGGTCTACATTCTTGGCGCCAGCCTGCTGGCCACCGGTATCAGGACGGATGCGCCGCAATAACGCGCCTTTACCTTCATACCCGTCATCCTCTTTCCCCTGTGAAGGCGGGCCTGATATCAGGCCCGCCTGTTTCATCGCAGCATCAGCAGGGGCTGACGGCTTTCAGACAGCATTTCCGTGGTGTGGCTGCCAATAAAGAATCGCCGTAACCGGGAGTGCCCGCAGGCCCCCATTACCGTGAGGTCGATATCATGGGCGTCCGCGTAGCGGCACAGCGCCCCGGTTACGGACTCGTCTTCCAGCAGGCGTGTCTCGGTCGTGATACCGGCTTCCTGAAGAACAGCCTGCGCATCCTGCAGGGCTGACATGTCACCGTTGACCATCACGATATGACAGCTCAGGCCGTGCAGCAGCGGGCTGACCGTCAGGCGCGTCAGGTTTTTACGGCTCTCACTGCTGCCGTCGTACGCAAACATCACCCGCGCCGGCGGCGTAAACGTCTCCGGCACAATCAGCACCGGGTTTTTCTGCAGGCGAATGACGCTTTCCAGATGGCTGCCTACCTGATTCTGCGTCCCGCGGCGCCCCAGCACCATCAGCCGGACTTCGCCCAGCTCCGCCAGGATTTCGTCCAGTGCGCCGTGCTTTTGCAGCAGCTGTGCGTCCGGCTGTCCGGTCTGCTTCAGGAGCTCCGCACAGCCGGCCAGCACGGCCTTGCCCTGCGCCATCAGCAGCCGGCTGCGCTCACCCTCGACGCGGACCAGCGCTTCGGTCAGCTGCTCCCGGCTGTCAATACCAATGCTCCCGGTCAGGTCAGACACGGCGGGAGTCTCACTCTTTTCGAGCACGTGCAGCAGCGCCAGCGGCGCGCCAAGTTTACCGGCTGCCCAGGCAGCATACTCACAGACCGGCCGGGTTGACGGCGAGCCGTCAACGCAGGCAATAACGGTGTTATTCATGATGCTTTCTCCAGTAAATTAATGGCCACCCATCAGCTTTTCCACTTCTTCAGGCTTGTCATGCACTCCGAAGCGGTCAACGAGGGTGCGGGTCGCGTCATTCATACCCTTGATCTCCACTTCCGTGCCTTCGCGACGGAACTTGATAACCACCCGGTCCAGCGCGCTCACGGAGGTGATATCCCAGAAGTGGGCGTGCGTTACGTCAATCACCACGCGCTCCACCGCTTCACGGAAGTCGAAGTGGCTCATAAAGCGATCGGATGAGGCAAAGAATACCTGGCCGGCTACGGTATAGGTGCGGGTGTCGTCCTTCAGCTCAGAGGAGACCGCCATAAAGCGGGCGACCTTGGTGGCGAAGTTCAGCGAGGCAATCAGCACGCCGGTGAGCACGCCAAACGCCAGGTTATCGGTCGCCACCACCACCACCACGGTGGCCAGCATCACCACGCTGGTTGACAGCGGATGGCTGCGCAGGTTGCTGATGGAGCGCCAGGAGAAGGTGCCGATGGAGACCATGATCATCACCGCCACCAGAGCCGCCATGGGTATCCGGGACACCCAGTCGCGCAGGAACACCACCATCAGCAGCAGCACCACGCCGGCGGTGAGCGTGGAAAGCCGCCCGCGCCCGCCCGATTTGACGTTGATCACCGACTGGCCAATCATCGCGCAGCCCGCCATGCCGCCGATAAAGGAGGTGCAGATGTTGGCCACGCCCTGCGCCTTGCACTCGCGGTTTTTATCGCTCGGCGTGTCGGTCATGTCGTCCACGATGGTGGCGGTCATCATCGACTCCAGCAGCCCCACCACGGCAAGTCCTGCCGAGTACGGCAGAATAATCATCAGCGTGTCGAGGTTAAGCGGGATATCCGGGATCAGAAACACCGGCAGGCTGTCCGGCAGTTTGCCCATGTCACCCACGGTGCGCACGTCCAGGTGCAGCCACATGGAAATGGCGGTCAGCACGATGATGCAGACCAGCGGCGAGGGAATGGTTTTGTTCAGATACGGGAAGAGATAAATGATGCCCAGGCCCGCAGCGGTCAGGGCATAAACGTGCCAGGTGACGTTAGTCAGCTCCGGCAGCTGCGCCATAAATATCAGGATGGCCAGCGCGTTCACGAAACCGGTGACCACCGAGCGGGAGACGTAGCGCATCAGGCTGCCCAGCTTCAGGTAGCCGGCCGCCAGCTGCAGTACGCCGGTCAGCGCCGAGGCCGCCAGCAGATACTGCAGGCCGTGGTCTTTTACAAGCGTGATCAGCAGCAGCGCCATCGCACCGGTGGCGGACGATATCATTGCCGGACGGCCGCCGAGGAAGGCCATAACCAGGGGAATACAGAACGCAGAGTAGAGCCCGACCTGCGGGTCGACTCCGGCGATGATGGAAAAGGCGATCGCTTCGGGAATAAGCGCGAGCGCGACCACAATACCGGCAAGGACGTCACCACGGACGTTACCCAGCCAGTCCTTACGCGTCGAGGACAGCAGCATAGTCATTTCTCAGTTTTTGATTACGGTCAGCCCGTGAGGGCAAAAATTTTACGTACGAAAAAGCACATCCGCAGACGGGATGTTTTTGAGTGCGCGCCGAAGTTTATTCAGTGCGACAGAGGAGGGGTACGACTCAGGGTGGCGTAAGACGCATGGTGGTGTTTATCACTCCTTCACGGCTGACAGAGCAGCGCGGGTAATCAGAAAGACCGGATGAACAGACGTTCAGTACCGGCCACAAATGCCCGCCGGGCAGATGAACCACGGCAAAAAGCGCTTTTTACTCTACACGAATTGTTAACGGGGTCAACGCGCAGGGCAAAAACGCTGTTCATGGAATGCCGGTCAGGCGCATCCGGACGGAAAGTCCTTCTGCATGCTCAGGCTCGTCCGGCGTTCGCACATACATATGATTAAGTGAATATAAATTTGACGGAGAAAGTTTCACAGGTACACTCAGGTCAGTCACAATAAGGAGTCACCATGCCACCCGTGTCCCCCCTGCAGCTTTTTAAAAGCCTTTCCGACGAAACCCGACTCAGCCTCGTGCTGCTGCTACGCGAAAAAGGGGAGCTCTGCGTCTGTGAACTTACGTCCGTGCTGAAAGAAACTCAGCCCAAAATCTCACGGCATCTGGCTCTGCTGAGAGAAAACGGGCTGCTTACCGACCGGCGGGACGGAAAATGGATCCACTATCGTCTGTCGCCTCATATGCCGGCGTGGGCAGCGGCGGTTATCGAACAGGCTTATCTCTGCCAGCGGGATGATATCCGCCAGCTCAGCCGGCAGGCTGAACGCGATAACGCCACCACCAACGGCAAGCCTGTCTGCATTTAAAAATTTACCGGTATATATCTGGATTATCGAATATATTACGCATCGAAAATTTATCAGTCCGGTTTAACAGGCATTTGTATTCAATAGGAGCGGGTATGTTTCTGGCAGGTGCGATTTTCATCCTGACGCTGGTACTGGTCATCTGGCAGCCGAAGGGGCTGAGCATTGGCTGGAGTGCCGTCATCGGTGCGGCGCTGGCGCTGCTGACCGGCGTGGTGCACATCGGTGATATTCCGGTGGTCTGGCAGATTGTCTGGAACGCCACGGGCACGTTCATTGCGGTCATCATTATCAGCCTGCTGCTCGATGAGTCCGGCTTTTTTGAGTGGGCCGCGCTGCACGTTTCCCGCTGGGGAGGCGGCAGGGGCCGGCTGCTGTTCACGTATATCGTTCTGCTGGGTGCCGCAGTGGCGGCGCTGTTTGCCAATGACGGAGCCGCGCTAATTCTGACGCCGATCGTTATTGCCATGCTGCTGGCGCTGGGATTCACTCCCGGCTCCACGCTGGCGTTTGTGATGGCAGCGGGCTTTATCGCTGACACCTCCAGCCTGCCGCTCATCGTATCGAACCTGGTGAACATCGTAACGGCTGACTTCTTTACGCTGGGCTTCAGCGAGTACGCATCCGTCATGGTGCCGGTGAACATTGCCTCCATTGCGGCCACGCTGGTGATGCTTCATCTCTTTTTCCGCAGGGACATCCCGGTCACCTATGACCTGGCGAAGCTGAAGGCACCGCGGGAAGCCATCCGGGATGCACGAACCTTTAAGGCTGGCTGGGTGGTTTTGGTTCTTCTGCTGGTTGGCTTTTTTGCTCTGGAGCCGCTCGGCGTGCCGGTCAGCCTGGTGGCGGCGGTGGCGGCGTTTATTCTCTGGCTGGTTGCCCGCAAAGGACACGTGATTGACGCCGGCAGGGTGCTGAAAGGCGCGCCCTGGCAGATCGTTATCTTTTCGCTGGGCATGTATCTGGTGGTATACGGACTGCGTAACGCCGGACTGACTGATTACCTTTCCGCCGCCCTGAACCGGTTTGCAGAGCACGGCGTATGGGGCGCAACGCTCGGCACCGGCTTCCTGACGGCGGCACTCTCGTCCGTCATGAACAACATGCCCACCGTGCTGGTTGGCGCGTTGTCGATTGACGGTAGTAGCGCACAGGGCGTGGTGAAGCAGGCGATGATTTACGCCAACGTCATCGGCTGTGACCTCGGCCCGAAAATAACCCCTATCGGCAGCCTCGCAACCCTGCTGTGGCTGCACGTGCTGGCACAGAAAAACATCACCATCAGCTGGGGCTATTACTTCCGCGTGGGCATCGTGATGACCCTGCCGGTGCTTTTTGTCACGCTGGCCGCGCTGGCCCTGCGCCTGTCTGTTTAACTTTAACCCCGGGGCTGCGCCCGTGCAGCCCCTTTACGGAGTACCGCTTATGACTGACATTACCATTTACCACAACCCGGCCTGCGGGACATCCCGCAATACCCTGGCGCTTATCCGTAACAGCGGCGCCGAACCCACGGTTATTCTGTATCTGGAAACGCCGCCGTCACGCGATGAGCTGAAGAAGCTGATTGCGGATATGGGCATCGGCGTGCGCGACCTGCTGCGCAAAAATACCGAACCGTACGAACAGCTCGGCCTGGCAGAAGACCGCTTCAGCAATGACGAACTGCTCGATGCCATGCTGGCTCATCCGATCCTCATTAATCGCCCGGTGGTAGTGACACCGCTCGGCACGAAGCTGTGCCGTCCCTCCGAAGTGGTTCTGGACATACTGCCGGACCCGCAGCAGGGCGCGTTTACCAAAGAGGACGGCGAAGCCGTCATTGATGGGGTCGTCTCAGAAAACGGAAAATAAAGCACGCTAAGCGTGCGTGGAGGCTGGCACCCAGCGGTACAGCGTCGGAATGGACACGCCGAGGTTCTTGGCCACGTCCTTGGGCGGCACCCCGCTGGCCAGCAGCTTCTTGGCCGACTCGATCTTGCTGTCGGTCATCTTCGGCTTGCGGCCGCCTTTGCGGCCGAGCTGCTTGGCGACTTCCAGCCCGGCGCGGGTGCGCTCGACGGTCAGCTCGCGCTCCATTTCGGCAAGGCTCGCCATGACGTGGAAGAAGAACCGCCCGGATGGTGTGCCGGTGTCGATGGAGTCGGTGAGGCTCCTGAACTGGACACCGTGCTTGTGCAGCTCGCCGACCAGATCGACCAGTTGCTTGACCGACCGGCCCAGCCGGTCGAGCTTCCAGACGACCAAAGTATCGCCTTCGCGCAGCATTTCGAGCGTCTTGGCCAAGCCAGGCCGGTCTGCCCGCGTGCCACTCACCTTGTCCTCGAAGACCTTTTTACATCCGGCCTTGCTCAAGGCTTCGCGTTGCAGCTCCAGGTTCTGATCCTGCGTCGAGACGCGCGCATAGCCAATCAACATGGCTTGTCTCGCGCCCGGTCGATGCGTTCCTGCATCGCCTGCATCACTTCTTCGTGGGTGTACGATCTGGCGTTGGCGTCGGTGGCTTGCCGCAGGGCTTCCTCAACCTCGCGCGTCATCCGCTCGTAATCCTCCGGCCACAGCGCTTGCTCCATGCGCAGCGACGCCTGACCCAGCAGGTGCAGCAGGCTGAACAGCCGCATGTCGTTGGTGGCGACGATGCGCTCCCGAATCTGCTCCTGAATAGCTTCGCTAGCCCGATGCGCTTGTGGTGTGGCAGTCCCCTCGTAGTCAGCGGGGAATTCCGCTTCCTCGGCAATCCTTGCCCAGGCGCTGGCCAGCGCCTCGATGGTTGACGTGCTCATTTCCGCCGCTCCTGTGCTCTTTGGCGAATCAACCGGCCAAGGGGCCTCGACGCGAAAACCAGCAGCATCACGCCTATCGGATACCAGGTCGAGAAGACCACCAAGGCATCGAAGGCTGGCCGTCCGGTGTTGGTAGGCAGTACGGCGGTCACAGCCATCAACCCGCCGACCGTCCAGATGATGCGCCACACGTAGGGCATCACGCGGGGCACGTAGCCGTCATCGAAAGCGGTCTGGTAGTAGCGGCGCAGGCCGCGCTCGGCAAGCGCCTGGCGCTGCCGCTCCGACAGCGCATCCGTCCGGCCATACCAGCGCCGGAATGGTGGACAGCGCAGCAGCAAAGGGGTGAAGAGGATCATCACCGCCACGATCGCGACACCCCACGCCATGACGGCGCCGGCATCGGGCCGCTTGGCGTTCTCGATCACGGGCGCGAAGACGCCCGGAGCACCGATCATCCAGAACAGCGCAATGTGCTGATGGAAGGAGAGCTTCATTTGCTCATCCACTTGCGCAGCAGGCGCTTTTTCAGGGAGGCGCGTTCTTGCGGGTTGCGTCCCTTGTGATTGGCGATGCGATCCGCCGTGGCGGCCTGGCGCTTGACGGGCCAGTAGGAGCGGCCATCCTTGCCCATCGACCAGACGCTGCTGGCCTGGTTTTCCAGCAGGGGCAGATGGGCGCTCAGGGCTTCGGGCGACGCGCTGGTCAGCGCCGTGCGCTCACGGGTGCGCCAGCGCTGATGCCAGAGCTTCTTGTCCTCGCGCTCGCTGCCGCAGGTCGTGTGCCCGACGATGGGTGTTTTGCGGCGGCTGCGGCTCATAACGTAGTGGTCTCCAAGAACATTCAGGACTGATCCCAGGCGTCGATGGTCAAGACCTGATCGGCAGGACAGGCGGCTACGCGGTCGGGAACTGGATGGTGTTCAGTCTCATGCCGACCCCATTCGATTGATCGCGTCGCTTGCGGCACGCTGCGACGCAAGGAGGTTTGCGACCTGGTTTAGCAGCCGTGTCCGCTGCATGTCTGTTACCTATCTCCCCGACCGCTCATTGGACCAACTCCAGAGATTGGGCTCTATCGCTCAGCCAATACGAAACCGGCATTGGCTGATGCCACAACCGAGACTAACACAAATGGCTCGGTACCTGTATTTCGCGCCCCGTGCACTTGGCCCGGTCTTGCCACGGCTATCTCACCTTCCCTGAGGGCACGAACAATCCCATTGCCCTGAAAGTAATCAGCCATTCCCGACAAAACAGTCCACGTGTCTTGGCCGTGAGGATGAATGTGAGCCGCAATTTCCTGCCCGGGATGGACATGCCAAACCACGATAATTGAGTCTCGGGTTTCAAGCACAACGGAACGAATAGGCTCGCCTTCGGACGGCTGAACATACTCGGCTACAGAAAATATTCTCGATTCAACAGTCATCGGAGATTCCTCTTTCACAGTTGTCGTTACGGTCTTCATCGTCGGCATCCTGACGCACGGCGGGCAATTGCTGGAGCAACGCCGGCAGCCATTCCTGTACCGTCTCCCACACCACATCGAGGTTGATGTCGAAATAGCCGTGAGCCATGCGATTACGCATATTGCGCATGCTGCGCCACGGCACGTCGGCATGCGCCTGGGTGAACTCGACGTAGCCATCCATCACCTTTGTGGCCGCCTCGCCGATGACGATCAGGCTCATGATGACGGCCTGCTGGGTGCGCTTGTCGGCCAAGAAGTCGTCCTTGGCCATCCCTTCCACGAAGCTGCGCGCATCGGTTGCGGCCTGCTGAATGTGGTCGAGGTAATCGGGCAGGCGGTTCTCGCTCATATCGGTTGCGCCTCCGCGAGCACCTTGGCCCGGAACTTCGGCGGCAGGTCGCCGGGAGTCAGCAGATCGACGTCAACGCCGAGCAGCGATTTCAGTTCTTCTTCCAAATCGCCCAAGTCCAACAACGTGGCACCGGGCAGCGCATCGACCAACAGGTCGAGGTCGCTGCCATCCCGGTCGGTGCCATGCAGCACCGAGCCGAAGACGCGCGGGTTCGCGGCGCGAAAGCGGCCTACCGCTTCACGCACTGCGCTTCGCTTCATGTCAAGCACAACAGACGGTCGCATGCGCATCCTTTCTTATCGAAACTCGTTGAGATGATATGCAATCAAGAATAGAATTTCAAGAACTATTTTCGAGAATCGCAATGCCTTGATTCCCGTGCCGCGCCGGTTGCCTTGGCGGGCTTGTCACAAACCTACGTTTTCAAGAAGAAGGAAACCGCATGCCCCGCCGTTCGATCCTCTCCGCCGCCGAGCGCGAAAGCCTGCTGGCGTTGCCGGACACCAAGGATGAGTTGATCCGTCACTACACGTTCAGCGAAAGCGACCTCTCCATCATCCGGCAGCGGCGCGGCCCGGCCAATCGGCTGGGCTTCGCGGTGCAGCTCTGCTACCTGCGCTTTCCCGGCGTCATCCTTGGCGCTGATGAGCCACCGTTCCCGCCATTGCTGAGACTGGTCGCCAACCAGCTCAAGGTCGGCATCGAAAGCTGGGACGAGTACGGGCAGCGTGAGCAGACCCGACGCGAGCACCTGGTCGAGCTGCAAACGGTGTTCGGCTTCCAGCCGTTCACGATTGGCCACTACCGGCAGGCTGTCCAGTTGCTGACCGAGCTGGCCATGCAAACCGACAAGGGCATCGTGCTGGCCAGAGCCTTGATCGAGCACCTGCGGCGGCAGTCGGTCATTGTGCCCGCCCTCAACGCCGTCGAGCGGGCGAGCGCCGAAGCGATTACCCGCGCCAACCGGCGTCTCTACGACGCCTTGGCTGAGCCGCTGACGGACGTGCATCGCCGTCGCCTCGACGATCTGCTCAAGCGCCGCGACAACGGCAAGACGACGTGGCTGGCCTGGCTGCGGCAATCCCCGGTCAAACCGAACTCGCGGCACATGCTGGAACACATCGAACGCCTCAAGGCGTGGCAGGCGCTCGACCTGCCCTCCGGCATCGAGCGGCTGGTTCACCAGAACCGGCTGCTCAAGATCGCCCGCGAGGGCGGCCAGATGACGCCCGCCGACCTGGCGAAGTTCGAGCCGCAGCGGCGTTACGCGACCCTGGTGGCGCTCGCCATCGAGGGCATGGCCACCGTCACCGACGAAATCATCGACCTGCATGACCGCATCCTGGGCAAGCTGTTCAATGCCGCCAAGAACAAGCATCAGCAGCAGTTCCAGGCATCCGGCAAGGCGATCAATGCCAAGGTGCGGCTGTTCGGGCGCATCGGCCAGGCGCTGATCGAGGCCAAGCAAGCGGGCCGCGATCCGTTCGCCGCCATCGAGGCCGTCATGTCCTGGGATGCTTTCGCCGAGAGCGTCACCGAAGCGCAGCGGCTCGCGCAACCCGAGGACTTCGATTTCCTGCACCGCATCGGCGAGAGCTACGCCACGCTGCGCCGCTACGCGCCGGAATTTCTCGACGTGCTCAAGTTGCGGGCCGCGCCCGCCGCCAAGGACGTACTCGACGCCATCGAGGTGCTGCGCAGCATGAACAGCGACAACGCCCGCAAGGTGCCCACCGACGCGCCGACCGAGTTCATCAAGCCGCGCTGGCAGAAGCTGGTGATGACCGACACCGGCATCGACCGGCGCTACTACGAACTGTGCGCGCTGTCGGAGCTGAAGAACGCGCTGCGCTCCGGCGACATCTGGGTGCAAGGCTCGCGCCAGTTCAAGGACTTCGAGGACTACCTGGTGCCGCCCGCGAAATTCGCCAGCCTCAAGCAGGCCAGCGAATTGCCGCTGGCCGTGGCCATCGATTGCGACCAGTACCTGCATGACCGGCTGACGCTGCTGGAAACGCAGCTCGCCACCGTCAACCGCATGGCGCTGGCCAACGAGCTGCCGGACGCCATCATCACGGAGTCGGGCCTGAAGATCACGCCGCTCGATGCGGCGGTGCCCGATACCGCACAGGCCCTGATCGACCAGACGGCGATGATCCTACCGCACGTCAAGATCACCGAATTGCTGCTGGAGGTAGACGAATGGACGGGCTTCACCCGGCACTTCGCCCACCTGAAGTCAGGCGACCTGGCCAAGGACAAAAACCTGTTGCTGACCACGATCCTCGCCGACGCGATCAACCTGGGCCTGACCAAGATGGCGGAATCGTGCCCCGGCACGACCTACGCCAAGCTGGCCTGGCTGCAAGCCTGGCACATCCGCGACGAAACCTACGGGGCGGCACTGGCCGAGCTGGTCAACGCGCAGTTCCGACATCCCTTCGCCGAGCATTGGGGCGACGGCACCACGTCATCGTCGGACGGCCAGAACTTCCGCACCGGCAGCAAGGCCGAGAGCACCGGCCACATCAATCCGAAATACGGCAGCAGCCCAGGGCGGACGTTCTACACCCATATCTCCGACCAGTACGCGCCGTTCCACACCAAGGTCGTGAACGTCGGCGTGCGCGACTCGACCTACGTGCTCGACGGCCTGCTGTATCACGAATCCGACCTGCGGATCGAGGAGCACTACACCGACACGGCAGGGTTCACGGACCACGTCTTCGCGTTGATGCACCTGCTGGGCTTCCGCTTCGCCCCGCGCATTCGTGACCTGGGCGACACCAAGCTCTACATCCCGAAGGGCGATGCCACCTACGAGGCGTTGAAACCGATGATCGGCGGCACGCTCAACATCAAGCACGTCCGCGCCCATTGGGATGAAATCCTGCGGATGGCCACCTCGATCAAGCAGGGCACGGCGACGGCCTCGCTGATGCTCAGGAAGCTTGGCAGCTACCCGCGCCAGAACGGCCTGGCCGTCGCCCTGCGTGAGCTGGGACGCATCGAGCGCACACTGTTCATCCTGGACTGGCTGCAAAGCGTCGAGCTGCGCCGCCGCGTGCATGCCGGGCTGAACAAAGGCGAGGCGCGCAACGCGCTGGCCCGCGCCGTGTTCTTCAACCGCCTGGGGGAAATCCGCGACCGCAGCTTCGAGCAGCAGCGCTACCGGGCCAGCGGCCTCAACCTGGTGACGGCGGCCATCGTGCTATGGAACACGGTCTATCTGGAGCGGGCCGCGAACGCCTTGCGTGGCCACGGTCAAGCCGTCGATGACGGCCTGTTGCAGTACCTGTCGCCGCTCGGCTGGGAGCACATCAACCTGACCGGCGATTACCTCTGGCGCAGCAGCGCCAAGATCGGCGCGGGCAAGTTCAGGCCGCTACGGCCGCTGCAACCGGCTTAGCGTGCTTTATTTTCCGTTTTCTGAGACGACCCCTAGTCCACGAATCCGCGCCTGACCTTAGCGTTACGGCGGTTGGAGGCATAGGTTTTGGTGAACACAATCTGACCCACGGCGTAGAATCCTGCCGCTTTCCATGCCGCCATAAAACGATCGACGCGGTTCCAGCCATAGAAACTGACCATCAGCGCGTCTTTTTTGAGGACGCGGTACATCTCCAGCGTGGCCGGTTGCAGCCATTCGTCCGTCACATCCCCGGCAATAGCCCGTCCGGAACGGTCCTTAAAACCGACCAGGTAAGGCGGATCGGTCACAATGAGATCAACTGCGCGGTCGGGGAATCCGCGCATCACATCAATACAGTTTCCGAGAATGAATCTGGACATGGCAGCACTCCTGTAGTCAGAGGGGGCAGGAGGCATCACCGCGATACCGTTCCCTGCCGCACGCTGCCTGTTCATCGCGTCCGGTCACGGGTCAGGCCGACCGTGGAATACCGCAGCCGTCAGTTTTTATGGCGGCAAGGATATGCCGCGAAAGCGGCTTGAAGGGCGTTCCTTAACGTGGCGAGGGGCTGGCGCAAAATACCAGCGGCGCCGGGCCGGAGCGGAAAAACCGCCCGTCCCGTATCAGACCGGACGCGAGACACTGGCAGCGGGTGGCAGGTTCATCCCCCGCGCCGCATGGCGGTCGCGGATAAAAGCGGAGCCTGAAAAGGCGATGGCATGAGAAAGCGAAAAACCGGACCAGGTGCCCGGTCAGGAACAGGTCAGCGAGTGATATCCCGCCAGTCATTGCCCCACTCATCACACAGTAAAGGAGCATCAGGCATACCGGTGCCTGTACGCCGCGGCCGGTAACGGGTCAATGCCGACCGTGGAATACCGCAGCCGTCAGTCGTTTCGACGGCGAGGCTATGCCGCGAAAGCGGCTTGAAGGCCGATCCTTAGAATGGCGAGGGACTGGCGCAAAATACCAGCGGCGCCGGGCCGGAGCGGAAAAGCCGACCGTCCCGTGAACAGCCGGACGCAGAACACTGGCAGCGTGCGAAGGAAGGATCATCAGAATACCTGTCCACAAACGCAGGGCTTAAGGCTGTGGCTAATTATGTAAGAAGGCCAGTGAGTGTTACGCAATTACCGCGCTTATATCCCCGTCCGCATTGGGCGAGGTTTTACGCGCAATTTGATAACCTGAAGGCAGAAGCCTGAGAGGCACGGGAAGACAGGCGCCACCAAACCTGTTCTTTTTTTGTACAATCAAAAACAAAGCATCAGCGATTCCGGGAGTTATCCCCGGCCACGGACAGGCCGATATATACGCCCGCCCCCCAGATAATCTGCGATAAAATGAAAACCCACTGCGGGACGTCGAACACCAGGAGCGGGAGCAGGCAGAGCGTCACAATCCCAATCATGCGACTGCCATATTTTCTGCGGACAGGTTCAGCGCTGTCCACGGGCACGCCGGCGAACCGGAGCACATTTCTGAAGCCTGGTGACATGAGTATCTCCTGAAGGGATGAAAACCAGATGATATCAGTATATTACAGCATATCCGGGTCAAAGGGGCCCGGGACTCTCTTTCTGCAACCACGGCCTGTTTTCGCTCTGGCAGCAGAGCCTTAGCGATTTCGATGTGAAAGAGGCTTGCAAAAAAGCGCTGCAGATAAAATAATTACTGTATATAAATACAGTAATAAGGAGCGAAACGGTGGAATTCACACCTGCAGCACTCAACCCCGGAACACTCACCCTGCCGCTTTTCACTGAACGGTGTGCGGCCGGTTTCCCCTCTCCGGCCGCGGACTACACCGAATCGGAGCTGGACCTCAACGAATACTGCATTCGCCGGCGCCATTCGACCTATTTTGTCCGGGCCATCGGAAACTCCATGACGGATATCGGTCTTTACTCCGGTGACCTGATGGTCGTTGATAAAGCGGAAAAACCCCGGCATGGCGATATCGTCATTGCCGAGATTGAGGGGGAGTTCACGGTTAAACGCCTTCTGCTGACCCCCCGCCCTGCCCTGCAGGCGATGAATCCGGCTTACCCTGTCCTGTATCCGGACCCGGAGACGCTCCAGATTTTTGGCGTGGTCACCGCGTTTATTCACAAAACACGGGGCACGGACTGATGTTCGCTCTGGCCGATGTCAACTCATTCTATGCCAGCTGCGAGAAAGTATTTCGCCCGGATTTAAGAGGAAAACCCGTCATTTGCCTGAGTAATAACGACGGCTGCGTGATCGCCAGAAGCCCAGAGGCCAAACGGCGATTGGGCATAAAAATGGGTACGCCGTGGTTCCAGCTGAAAGACGTACAATTCCCGGAAAAACTGTTCGTATTTTCAAGTAATTATGAGCTTTATGCGAGTCTAAGTAACCGCGTGGTTGCCCTGCTTGAAGAGTTATCTCCCCGTGTTGAGCAGTATTCTATTGATGAGTGTTTCCTCGATGCCCGGGGCATTGGCCACTGTATGGATCTGGAAGAATTTGGCAGGCAGCTGCGCGGGCACGTCCTGAATGGTACGGGGCTCACAATCGGTGTCGGTTTCGGCGCCACAAAGACACTGGCGAAATCGGCACAGTGGGCATCGAAAGAATGGCCACAGTTCCGGGGAGTGCTGGCGCTGTCGCCAGATAATCCTGGCAGGACAGCAAAATTACTCAGCCTGCAGCCGGTGGAGGAGATCTGGGGGGTGGGAAACCGGATAGCGAAGAAACTGAAGGCGATGGGGATCACAACAGCCCTGCAGCTGTCGCTGACTAACCCGACGTTTATCCGGAAGAACTTTAACGTTGTGCTCGAGCGAACTGTCCGGGAGCTGAACGGAGAGAGCTGTATTTCGCTGGAGGAAGCACCGCCGCCCAAACAGCAGATCGTCTGCAGTCGCAGCTTCGGGCAGCGGATCACCACCTATGATGAGCTCCGCCAGGCCATATGTCAGTATGCTGAGCGGGCAGCAGAAAAGCTGCGTGGTGAACGACAGTACTGCCGGCATATCTCAGCCTTCATCAAAACTTCGCCATTCGCCGTCAAAGAGCCGTACTACGGGAATATCTCGACGGAAAAACTGAGTACGCCAACGCGAGACTCCCGGGATATTATCGCCGCTGCAGTTAACGTACTGGACAGGATCTGGGTACCTGGTCACCGCTACGCAAAAGCGGGAGTCATGCTGAACGATTTCTGTCCCAACGGGGTCTCTCAGCTGAACCTGTTCGATGAGATACAGCCGCGGCCGCACAGTGATGCTCTGATGAAAGTCCTCGATGGCATTAATCACTCAGGGCTTGGGAAGATCTGGTTTGCCGGCAGAGGTATTGCTCCTGAGTGGCAGATGAAGCGGGATATGTTGTCACCGGCATATACAACCCGCTGGAAAGAGTTACCGGTCGCCAGGTTTTAACCCGGAGTGGCTCAGCCCGGGTCTGGCTTGCATGGCTACCAGGATGGGTACGAGCACCAGTACCCTCGCCCTCCGGATATTTTGCACACCTACCGTTTAAAAGACTTGTTAACTGGTCATGTGAGGGCTATATTTGAGACCTGTTAACAAGTCTTAAAGGTGCACTATGCCCAACATTATTCTGAGTGACACAAGCGCGAGCATCAGCGAACTTAAAAAAAACCCGATGGCGACGGTCAGTGCCGGCGACGGCTTCCCGGTCGCTATTCTGAACCGTAATCAGCCCGCTTTTTACTGCATCCCGGCAGAGCTTTACGAGAAGATGCTCGATGCCCTGGATGATCAGGAACTGGCAAAGCTGGTTTCAGAACGCAGTAACCAGCGGCTGCTTGACGTGGATCTGGACACGTATCTATGACTTATACGGTCAAATTCAGGGAAGATGCGCTGAAGGAATGGCAAAAGCTGGATAAGGCCATTCAGCAACAGTTTGCGAAGAAGCTGAAGAAGTGCTGTGACGAACCACATATCCCCTCAGCAAAGCTGAGAGGGATAAAGGACTGCTATAAAATTAAACTTCGCGCGTCAGGCTTTCGTCTGGTCTATCAGGTAATAGATGATCAACTGATTATTGCTGTTGTGGCTGTCGGAAAGCGTGAACGTAGTGACGTGTACAATCTGGCCAGCGAACGGATGAGGTAATACATGAGAAATAACAAAAAAACTGAACAAAAAACCAATACAAACCAGAAAAAACTATTCACCGATGAACTCTGGACTGCTCATGCAGCTTTCCCTGTAAAGAAAAAGAATCCATCGTTCAAAAAACCGGGCCCCACTGTTTTGTCAAATATTTTAAAAACCGAGGCAAAAAATGTGTGATGTAGAAAAGTTAAGTATCAGCTACATTGAACTGAAAGAAATTACAGAAAAGCGTCTGCTTAACCGAATAAACAGCGGCAGCAGATGCTTGTTGTAGTGGCTCCGTGGGAAGGGAAAGTATGAATCGCCACGGATAATCTAGACACTTCCGAGCCGTTGATAATACTGTTTTTCATATTCTGTCGGTGACATCTGTTCGCTAGAACCATGCCGACGCTTACTGTTATAAAACATTTCGATGTAATCAAAAATATCACTGCGGGCTTCTTCTCGCGTTCCGTAGATCTTTTTCTTTATCCGTTCACGTTTCAACAACTGGAAAAAACTTTCTGCAACCGCATTATCATGGCAGTTACCGCGACGGCTTATGCTACCCTCCAGGCCGTGTGATTTCAGGAACGACTGCTACTCATGGCTTGTGTACTGACTGCCCTGATCCGAATGAACCAGCACCTGTTTTTCGGGATTACGCCGCCATACAGCCATCAGCAGTGCGTTCAGGACAATGTCCTTTGTCATCCGGGATTGCATGGACCAGCCGATAATTTTGCGTGAGAACAGATCAACAACAACGGCAAGATACAGCCAGCCTTCGTGGGTCCTGATGTAGGTTATGTCCGTTACCCAACGCTCATCAGGAGCATCCGGATTGAACTGTCGCTGGAGCCTGTTGGGTGACACGATACTGGCCTCGCCTTTACGTGCCCGCGGGCTTCGGTATCCGACCTGAGCCTTTATTCCGACACGTTTCATCAGTCTCCAGACTCTGTTTACTCCGCACTGTTGCCCGCTGTCACGCAGATCCAGATGGATTTTGCGATAACCATAGACGCATCCCGATTCCAGCCAGAACTGTTTAATCTGTCCTGTCAGTCTCCGGTCTGCCTGATGGCGTTGTGAATGCGGCTGCTGAAGCCAGGCGTAAAAACCACTGGGATGAACATCCAGCACCCGACAGAGCAGGCGAACAGGCCAGCAACAGGAGTTGTCACGGATAAAGGCGTACCTCAGTCGGACAGCTTTGCGAAGTACGCCGCAGCTTTTTTTAATATGTCCCGTTCGTCGGTAACCCGTTTCAGCTCTTTCTGGAGACGGCGGATCTCGGCCTGAGCATCTGACTGTTCTTTATTAGTGGAAGAATCCGGACCGTACTTCTTTATCCAGGCATAAAGGCTGTGGGTGGTGATATCGAGACGTGTTGCAACGCTGGCAACAGAATAACCGCGATCAACAACCTGTTTGACTGCTTCAATTTTAAACTCTTCGGGATAACGCTTACCGCTCATGGGCACCTCTCTTTAAGCCATCTTAAATGACTCTGAGGTGTCTGTTAAACCCGTGGCGATTCAATAGGCGGTATCCATTTTAGCAGCAATAATTATAGCCAGACTCCCAATGGGTGTTAAATACCTTATTGGTGCAATTTATTAACCCTTTATTGTTAATCTCTCAAATCTTCGCGCGATAATATAGCTGTTTCTCTATGATATATGCACAGTTAGCACGCGTGTTCTCATGGGCTATTGTTGTGCAACTGCCTGCCCCGAGTTAGTGCAATACTTTCCAGACGCCACTTTATTTTTATTGGAAATTACTAGTTGACAATGCTCAGAAATAATTACTATAGTGATGCTGACTTCTCCGCAAGAACGCCAACGTTGTCGGCTTGTGGTTATGGCAATAGAGCCCTCGCAATGTCATTTGACTTTGCTGGGCTTTTTTTTGGCTTTTTTTCAGGTCTATCTATTAACTGAACCAGGGGTACTTATGTCCAGAATAAAATGTCATTACAGCATGCTATCAATCGCAATTGCTACTGTATTTACCGTAACCACTTCAGGAATGGCAACCGCGGCAGAACAACCAATAAAAATTGGTTTACTGGAAGATGCTTCAGGTAATTTTGCTTTACCGGTTATTCCTAAAATTCATGCGACTGAGCTTGCAATAGACGAGATTAATGCTAAAGGCGGAATACTCGGGAGAAAAGTTGATTTAATACAATACGATACGCAATCCGACAACACGCGTTTTCAACAAATGGCCCGTCGTCTGATTAAAAACGATAAAGTGGATGTGATTTTTGGGGCATTTTCCAGCGCCTCGCGTGAGGCTATCCGGCCGATTATGGATCGTGAAAAACAGCTTTACTGGTATAACAATCAGTATGAAGGTGGCGTGTGTGACTCTAATGTTTTCGTCACTGGCGCGGTTCCTGAACAACAATTTTCTACATTAATTCCATGGATGATGGCGAAGTATGGTAAAAAAGTTTATACCATTGCTGCCGATTATAATTTCGGGCAAATATCGGCCGAATGGGTCCGCAAAATTGTGAAAGATAATGGTGGTACCATGGTGGGTGAAGAGTTTATCCCACTGAGCGTCTCGCAATTTGGTCAAACGATTCAAAATATCCAGAAAGCCAAGCCCGATTTTGTGATGACATTATTGGTTGGGGCGAATCAATCTTCCTATTATGAGCAACAAGCGGCGGCAAAACTAAATTTACCAATGGCGAGCTCCGTCAACGTTGGCCAGGCTTATGAGCATAAACGCTTTAAAGCCCCGGCGCTGAAAGACATGTATGTCACGACTAATTACATAGAAGAAGTAGACAGCCCGGCCAGTAATGACTTCAAACAACGCTACCATGCCAAATTCCCGAATGAATCCTACATCAATCAGGAAGCTGCTAATGCTTATGATGCGGTTTATCTTTACAAAGCGGCAGTAGAGAAAGCCGGCACGACTAATATGGATGCTGTTCGTAAATCGCTGGAAAGTGGTGATATCTGTACTGATGGACCGTCCGGAAAAGTATGTATTGATCCCAAAAGTCACCATTTGAGCCATACCATCTATCTGGCCCATGTAAAAGATGATCATTCTGTCGAGATACCTAAGGTATGGGAAAATATCAAACCTTACTGGCTAGGAGAAGCTGGCTGTAATTTGCCGGTAAAACCGGACCACAGCCAGTACACCCCATCATCACCACCTAAAAAATCGTAAATCAAACCACGTGCCAGGGAAGTGCTCGAGTACCGGGAACTTCCCTGTTATATCCATTTTAAATCGTGTCAATCAGGACACCGGGGATTGCCAACGATGTTAGCGCTTTCTTTTATTTACTCAGTGATTTATCAGTTTGGCGATAACTTCGCTTATCTGGTGCTGGCAGCATTGGGGCTGGCGGTTATCTTCGGCATGATGGGGGTGATAAATCTGGCACACGGTGAATTCATTATGTGCGGTGCCTATGTCACCATACTGATGAACAAATCGGGTTTGCCGCTTCCGTTCGCCATGCTGTGCGGTACATTAGCCGCGGCATTCTTCGGCGGAGTCATCGAGCGTCTCATCGTGCGCCATCTTTATGGGCGTCTTTATGACTCGGTAGTCGCAACCTGGGCTATTAGCCTGATTGTGCAACAAAGCATGTTACTCATCGCCGGTCCATCACTGGAAGGGCTCTCAACACCTTTCGGCTCTTTCACTCTCGGCGAATATTCTTTTGCGACTTACCGTGCACTGCTGCCTTTCTTCGCCATCGCTATATTAATGATGCTCTATTGGCTGTTTTTCCACACCAACTACGGAGTCTGTGCCAGAGCGACTATTCAAAATGCCCGTATGGCCTCCTGCCTGGGGTTAGAAACTGACCGTATTTATACCTTAACTTTCGCGCTGGGTGCTGGATTGGCCGGGCTGGCCGGGGCTATTTATGCCCCAACGTTGACTGCCGTCCCTACCATGGGGAGCAGCTTTATTATCCAGGCCTTTGTTTCGGTCGTCGTGGGCGGCGCAAATGTCTTGGTTGGCACTATTCCTGCCGCAATTGCCCTGGGCGCAATACAGACCGGGTTAAATTCCTGGTATGGGCAACTTGCTGGCCAAATTGGCTTACTGGTCACCGCCGTACTGGTTATTCGCGTACTACCGAATGGTGTTGGCAGCCTGTTTACCCGTAACCGCTAGGAGCTGAATGTGACAACAACCTTTCTTAATTTATCGGCGAATGGTATGAAGAAACACAGACAATCCTCGAGCTGGCTGGCGACATTGTTAATTTTAGCTGGTGCTCTCTTGCTACCGTTAGTGGTCGATAGCACCACGATCGGTGACTTTTCCTACTTTCTTCTCTGGACCTTCGGTGCCATCGGATTAGCAGCGATGTGGGGACATGGCGGTATTTTATCTTTCGGCCAAACGGCGTTCTTTGGTCTGGCGGGTTACGCCTATGGTGTGATGACATTAAACTTCGGCGCTGGCGTGCTCTCTACCTGGTCCGGTTTAATTGTCGCATTGCTGCTTGCCGCTGCAGCGGCTGCGGCACTGGGTTACCTGATGTTTTACGGCGGGGTAACCGGTATTTTTGTTGGTATCGTAACCCTGTCCTGCACTCTGGTCCTGGAAACCTTTATGTCACAAACTGCAGGTCCACAATGGGCTATCGGCAGTGCGCGTTTGAATGGTTTCAACGGTATGTCAGGGATGCCCCCCTTGTCCATACCATGGGTTAACGGTGACTTGCCACTGGAAGACAATGGCTTTTATTACCTGATTATCTTGCTGCTCGCGGGTGTTTATTGGGGGGTGAGGACGTTGTTACGCTCCAATTTTGGCCTGACGTTAGCCTCAATTCGTGAAAATCCTCATCGGGCAGAGATGCTCGGCATTGATATCCGCCGTTACCAATTACTGGTGTTTGTGCTGGGAGGCGTACTTTCTGGCCTGTCCGGAGCACTTTATACCCTGTGGGGATCATATATTACCCCGTCATCAATGGGTTTATCCGCCGCTGCAATGCCGGTCATCTGGGTTGCCACCGCTGGGCGGAAAAACATTTTTGGCACGGTGATCATTACGGCCATCCTGGTGTGGCTATCCCAATGGTTAGCTGTTTATGGCAGCGAATATGCCTTGATTCTACTGGGCGCCATCTTGCTGTTAGTGGTATTAGCGGCGCCCAACGGACTTTTATCCTGGCTGGCTGAGAGCATCACCCGCTTGCTCTCCTCACGCCGGAAAAAGGAGGACTCGCTATGAATCAGGTCTCGCAGGAACCGATCCTCAAAACACGGGGATTAAGCAAACACTTCGGTGGTGCTCAAGTTATCAATCAAGTTGATTTACAAATACGTCGTGGCGAAGTGCGATGTGTTATTGGCCCAAATGGTGCCGGCAAAAGTACCTTTTTCAAATTACTCACTGGCGAGCATGTACCCAGTAATGGAGATATCCACTTTTTCAATCAGCGGATAAATACCTTAGCGCCTTTTCAGCGTATTCAAATGGGAATGAGCATTAAGTTTCAAATTCCCGGGATCTTTCCTGAACTGACAGTTGCGCAACATTTGCAATTATCTCTCAGCCATTTACGCCCGGAAGTTCGCTCACAGGCAGTCAGTGTGGATGAGTTATTAGAGCGTTTTAAGCTTACCGCTGAATGTCGTCAACTCGCGGCTAATCTATCCCACGGCAAAAAACAGTGGCTAGAAATTGCTATGGCGGTGTCGCTGCAACCAACGTTACTCATGCTCGATGAGCCAGTCGCAGGCTTGTCAATTGATGAAACCTACCTGACTGGCGAGTTAATTAAGCAAATGCAACATGACGGTCTGACATTACTGGTGGTGGAGCATGATATGACATTTGTCCGGCAAATTGCTTCACAGGTCACGGTCCTTCATGGAGGGAAAGTTTTTGCAGACGGCAATGCCGGCGAAGTGCTGGCTCGCGAGGATGTAGCAGACATCTATTTGGGGAAAACCGTATGACTAACATTGTTTTACAAATGCAGGAGCTGGCCGGTGGCTATGGCGGTGGGCAAGTTCTCAATGGCGTAACACTGCAACTACATGCAGCCGAGGTATTGGGTTTGATTGGCCGCAATGGCGTAGGCAAAACCACATTGATGCGCACATTAATTGGCGTTGTTCCGGCAAAGCAAGGCCAAATTTTATTGGGCGAAATTGATATTACTCAGGCCTCACCGCAGCGCCGCGCTCGTTTAGGCATTGGCTACGTCCCGCAAGGGCGTGAAGTTTTTACCGGGCTGACAGTGTCGGAGAATCTGCAAGTCGGAATGCAATTTGTCCGTGAACATCGCGAATTTGCAAAAGAGATGCTGGATCGGGTACTGGATTACTTCCCCATATTGCGGCAAAGGCTCAAGCAAAAAGCCGGAACTATGAGTGGCGGTGAGCAACAGCAATTGGCGATTGCCAGAGCCCTGGTGGGCTCACCAAAGGTCCTGCTGCTGGATGAACCGTCCGAAGGTGTCCAACCTTCTATCGTCAATATCATTGCCGATACCCTGGTACGCATCGCCCGAGAACTCCATGTGGCCGTGATCCTGGTCGAGCAGGATATTGCGATGATCCAGCGGGCCGCACAGCGCTGTGCGGTAATGGATAAAGGCCTGGTTGTAGAAACGCTGACCCAACAACAGCTCTCTGATGATCTTTTAATGCGTCGTCATCTGGCTCTGTAACCAAACGCTATAAATTACGTGGAGAATAACATATGAAATGGTTGGAAGAATCCATTATGGCCAAACGCGGTGTTGGTGCCGGGCGTAAACCGGTAACACATCACCTGACGGAAGAAATGCAAAAAGAGTTTCATTACACCATTGGCCCTTATTCCACACCCGTCCTGACCATCGAACCCGGTGACCGGATTATTGTCGACACTCGAGATGCTTTTGAAGGTGCTATCAATTCGGAACAGGATATTCCGAGCCAGTTGCTCAAAATGCCCTTTCTCAACCCACAAAACGGACCGATCATGGTCAATGGCGCGGAGAAAGGTGATGTGCTCGCTGTCTATATCGAATCCATGTTGCCCCGGGGCGTTGATCCCTACGGCATCTGCGCCATGATTCCGCATTTTGGCGGACTGACCGGGACCGACCTGACGGCCATGCTCAATGATCCGCTGCCAGAAAAGGTGCGTATGATTAAACTCGACAGTGAAAAGGTCTACTGGAGCAAACGCCATACACTTCCCTATAAACCCCATATTGGCACCTTGAGCGTATCGCCAGAAATTGACTCAATCAATTCACTGACGCCAGACAATCACGGCGGGAATATGGATGTGCCGGATATAGGACCAGGGAGTATTACCTATCTGCCGGTACGTGCGCCTGGAGGCCGCCTGTTTATTGGTGATGCCCATGCTTGTCAGGGTGATGGTGAGATTTGCGGGACCGCAGTAGAGTTTGCCTCAATCACCACCATCAAAGTCGATTTGATCAAGAACTGGCAGCTTTCCTGGCCACGAATGGAGAATGCCGAAAATATTATGAGTATTGGCAGTGCACGTCCGCTGGAGGATGCGACGCGAATTGCATATCGCGACTTAATTTACTGGCTGGTAGAAGACTTTGGCTTCGAACAATGGGATGCCTACATGCTTCTGAGTCAATGCGGCAAAGTGCGGCTGGGCAACATGGTCGACCCCAAATACACCGTTGGCGCGATGCTGAACAAAAACCTGTTAGTTTAGTAGGAATAACTAACTGGTGAATATTACCCCGATGTAGATCGGGGTAATGTGTAAGTTCAAACAATCGCTATTTTTAACAGCCTAAGCAGGTGCATATGGGGCCAGATACACCCATCAATATTGGTTTACTTTACTCCTTCAGCGGAGTGACGGCGGCACAAGAGTTGTCACAATGGCGCGGAGCAACCCAGGCTATTGCCGAAATTAATCAAAATGGCGGCATCAACGGCAGACCACTCAATGCAATTCATTTGGATCCGCAATCTGACGATGTACTGTTTCGTGCCATGGCCGAGGAATTAATTACCGAACATGAAGTAAATGTGATTTTTGGCGGCTATACCTCCAGCAGCCGAAAAGCGATGTCACCGATTGTTGAAAAATATCGTCGGTTGCTGTTTTATTCGCAACTGTATGAGGGCTTTGAGTTTTCAGAAAATATTTTCTATGGCGGTGCCGCGCCTAATCAGAATTGTGTACAGCTGGCTGACTACCTCGCGGCTCAGTTTGGGGCACGGGTTTATTTGATTGGTTCCCGTTATATTTATCCCTACGAATGTAACCGCAACATGCAGGAATTAATTCTGCAACGGCATGACGGAGCAGTTATTGGTGAGCGTTATCTTGATTTGAATGCACCCTATGAAGCTTTTCTACCTATTATTGATGAGGTCATGAAAAAGCAGCCAGATTTTATTTTCAGCACTGTTGTCGGGCAGACCGTTCCTTTCCTGTATCAGGCTTATAAGGCTGCAGGTTTAGATCCTGCGCGTATGCCTATTGGTAGCTTAAATACCTCAGAAACTGAGATTGCCATTATGGGCGCGGAGGCCGCAAAGGGGCATTTTACTTCCGCCCCCTATTTTCAAAGTATTAACACCAAGGCAAATCAATCCGCACTCAAACAATTCCGTAAGCAATTCGGACCGGAAATGAGTACGGACATGAATTGGGAGGCCACGTACAGCCAGGTACACCTTTTTGCAAAAGCCATGGCCGAGTGTGGTAGTGATCATATCTACCCGTTATCAACCGCGCTGGGGGGTAGCCAGTTTGATGCTCCCCAGGGGCGTATTCGTATTGATCAGCTTAATCAGCATACCGGGCTATATCCGCGCATTGGTATGGCAAATGAAAATGGGCAATTTACGATTGTCCAGGAGTCTCGCCGTATTGTCGATCCCGATCCCTATATGACCAATCAGATTCAGGGCGATTGGGTAACGAAGCTAACAACTGTGGGGTATCCATATGCGCCCTCACGATAGCAGACTTAGCACAACAGCCATATTACTGAGTCGGGGGATTCGTTGCGTAGTGTTACACCCCGATGATGATGACGGTGCAACACTCACTAATCATTTACGCCGCATGGGATTTAAGGTTCAGGCCTTCTGGCCTATTCCTGAACGACTTCCCGCTGATACGGACCTGATTTTCTATGCATTACAGTCAGATAACCCAGAACCAGACGTGTCGTGGCTTAATCTGAGTAAACATGTCCTTATCGCGGTTATCGCCTATGAAAATCCAACGTTTATCGATCAAACCATCAGCATGGGTGCGGGAGCCACGATAACAACTCCAATTCGCTCTTCAGGCTTACTCTCTGCGATGGTGTTTGCTTTGCACCATGCTCAACAACAACGGCAGATGAGCGATCGAATAGAACGACTGGAGAAAAAAATGCTCGGTATCCGTCAGGTTAGTGAAGCTAAAGCCATCCTGATGAGAATGCACAGCATTGGCGAAGAACAGGCTTATGAGATTCTGCGCCATCAGGCTATGGACAAACGTATTACTGTCGAAGAGATCTCATGTTCGTTAATACAGGCCAATGACATTTTCTCCTGGACTACGCCCGGGGCGCCAGCATCCGGAAAAATGAAGTAAGCCTTACCTGGGCTCCCTGAATATCGCATTTATTAATCGTGAGGATCATCATGCCGATAGCCCCTTATCTTGCAGCCGCAATTCAATTCGAACCCTTAATGTTTGCCAAAGAAGCCAATTTACGTCAATTACTTATATTGGTTGAACAGGCGGCACAGAAAGGTGCACGCTTGATTACAACCCCGGAAATGGCAACAACGGGATACTGTTGGTTTGACCGGCAGGAGATTGCTCCGATGGTAGAAACCGTCCCTGGCGAGAGTACAGCACTTTTTGCTGAGTTAGCGCAACATTATCAATGCTATATCGTTTTGGGAATGCCTGAACTCGACCCCAATACATCGCTGTATTACAACAGCGCCGTATTAATTGGGCCTGAGGGTGTTATCGGTTGTCATCGTAAAACCCACCCCTATATTTCAGAACCCAAATGGGCTGCGGCGGGCGATACTGGACATCAAGTCTTCGATACTCCGCTAGGACGCATTGGTATGCTGGTTTGCATGGATATTCACTTCCCTGAAACAGCCCGCTTGCTGGCCCTGGACGGTGTTGACGTCATTTGTCACATCAGCAACTGGTTGGCAGAACGCACCCCCGCGCCCTACTGGATTAGCCGGGCAATGGAAAACGGTTGTTATCTGCTGGAGAGTAACCGCTGGGGACTAGAACGTGGAGTTCAGTTTAGCGGCGGTAGTTGTATTATTGAGCCTGATGGCAACATTGCCGCAGTGGTCGATAACGGTAATGGGATAGCGTATGCCGAAATAGATATCAACCGTAGCCGCCTGCGCCAGGTATTAGGGGAGCCGGTTTTTTATCAACGCCGTCCTGATTATTATCACTTACTATTAAGCGACAGTTTTTTATGGAACCCGCAGGATTTCTTTGGGCTGTATGGACATCTGCCACTCCCCCCAGGCAAGCAGAGCCGTATCACCGTGGCGCAGTTATCTCCCAGTGAGCAGGTTGAAGATAATCTGGCGGCGATAATCGCCATGACAAAAGAAGCTGTTTTGGAGCAAGGTAGCGAGCTGATCGTCTTCCCTGAATTAGCCTTGACAGGTCATTACGACAATGCGGCTCATGCTCAAACGTTAGAAAGCCCGGCAGTGCAGACGCTGGCTCGCCTGGCTATACAGCTAAGAGTCTACCTTGTGGTCGGAATGGCAGAAAAGCAACATGATAAAAACTACATTGCACAGATGCTGTTTGGGCCAGAAGGGATAATCGGCAGTTACAGGCAAATCCATCTTTCGCAGGAAAGCCAAAAATGGGCCAGCGCGGGAGAACACTGGCGAGTGTTTGATACCGCGCTTGGCAGAATTGGATTGTTGTCAGGTCACGATGCCCTGTTTCCCGAATCAGCACGAATTCTCGCTTTAATGGGATGCGATATTATTGCGTGTTCTGCTGCGCTTTCGGCAGGATTTACCGCCGCCCACGCGGGCAGCTCTGTGACACAGAATTTCCCTATCCCAACAGGGGCCGATCCGCTGCATTGGCACTTATTCAGAACCCGTGCGGGAGAAAACAATCTTTATCTGGTTTTTGCTAATGCACTTGATGGTATAGATGGGGCGGGAGGATTTAGCGGAATCTTCGGACCAGAAACCTTCACTTTTCCACGGCAAGAACGGCTGCTTTGGCAGGAAACGCTGGTCACAACACAAATCGTCGACACACGCTCTCTTGCTGACAGCCCTTATCCAACCAATGTGGTACGGCGTAAAGATCTGGTTGCCATGCGCCAACCCCATCACTATAAACCGCTGCTGTATTAAGCCCTTTCGTTACAACCCGGGTTAATAATTGCGCCCTTCATCACCGATGAGAAGCAATGAAAAACCCCAGACTATTAACTAGTCTGGGGTTTAGATTGGGCGGAAGCGTAGTCCGCCATAATAGCGTTCAATAACATCCGCGATAATATTATTTTTTATAGTAAAAACAATATATTGTCATTATTGTTTGTTCGGTGGTGTATTGCTAGCATTAAAAAAATCTGTCATTTTATGCAGTACCTTATGCATGGCGGTTTGTATGACAGTGACCTGCTCCCCGTTGATTAATACACCGCGATGTTAGTAATGTCTTCATCAGTCACATGAGGACATCCCCATGAAGAAGCGTTTTTCCGACGAACAGATCATCTGTATTCTTCGCGAGGCCGAAGCCGGCGTTTCTGCCCGTGAGCTCTGCCGTAAGCACGCCATTTCAGATGCCACGTTTTACACATGGCGTAAGAAGTATGGCGGTATGGAGGTGCCTGAGGTTAAGCGCCTGAAGTCGCTTGAGGAAGAGAACGCCAGACTCAAGAAGCTGCTTGCTGAAGCCATGCTGGATAAGGAGGCGCTTCAGGTGGCTCTTGGGCGAAAGTACTGACGACAGACCAGAAGCAGGAAGCCGTGGAAGTCATGTGCGAGGATAAGGGTCTGTCGCAACGACGTGCCTGCAGGCTGGCAGGTCTGTCCCTGTCAACCTGCCGTTATTCAACTCAGCGTCCGGCTGCTGACGCGCAGCTGTCTCTACGCATCACAGAGCTGGCACTTGAACGCCGCCGTTTTGGTTACCGGCGTATCTGGCAGATTCTGCGACGTGAAGGTCTTTGCGTTAACCACAAGCGGGTTTACCGCATCTATCAACTTAATGGCCTGAGTGTAAAACACAGACGACGTCGTAAAGGGCTGGCAACAGAACGTCTGCCGCTGCTCCGCCCGATGGCGCCCAATCTGACCTGGTCAATGGATTTCGTCATGGACGCACTGGCCACAGGCCGCAGGATCAAGTGCCTGACCTGCGTGGACGGCTTCACGAAGGAGTGTCTGACAATTACCGCCGCCTTCGGGATTTCAGGCGTTCCGGTCACGCGTATTCTGGACAGCATTGCGCTGTTTCGCGGCTATCCGGCTACGATAAGAACTGACCAGGGGCCGGAATTTACCTGCAGAGCACTTGACCAGTGGGCTTATGAGCATGGTGTGGAGCTGCGTTTAATCCAGCCGGGCAGGCCAACGCAGAACGGATTTATTGAGAGTTTTAACGGACGCTTTCGTGATGAATGCCTGAATGAGCACTGGTTCAGCGATATTGTTCACGCTAGGAAGATCATTAATGACTGGCGACTGGATTATAACGAGTGTCGACCACATTCATCACTGAATTACCTGACGCCGGCTGAATTTGCAGCGGGCTGGCGAAACGGGAAATATGAAGAAAAACCAACCGACATTACTAACTGAAGGTTGTATCTAACTCTGGGGGCAGGTCAGCCAGTCTACTGCTGGCAAAGAAACTTCTCCCTGAAGTTAATGACAGCCATCGATCTTCTAATTTTCGACTCATCAAGGAAGTCGTTAAAAAGCTTCACAATGCGCACAGGCTAGTAACGGATTTGCGTTATGCCCGGAGAAATGACGACACACGGAGCTTTGAAGGAATTCAGGATGTCAACACCAGTTGCTTTAGAGAAAAATGGAAACGGCTTCCTATTCACTAGATGCAATAGATAGCGGTCCTCGGTATCTGCTGAAGCAAATATTGGAATTGCATTCAACCCTCAACGACTTCTGATTTTCAAGACAGTGTCTACTTGTACATAACACATATCTGCAGCACTGTGCTGAATTAGGGCCAGATGGCACTCCAGCCCCCTGAGGTAGGGACACATCTTCAAAGATTCCAGGTTTTTTCTACTACTTTCATCAATGCCATCTCTGGAAGGCGCTGAGTAGTTATCCGCAGCAACCAGCAGAGTTATGTTGCAGACGAATAATGCTGTCTACCGGATACTGGCAGCCCCGACTCCTCTGTACTATGAGACAAAGCTCGCTCATCTCAGTAAATATTACATTCGGTGTTCCGTGTTTTTGCATCAAATCACATCCTGGTTTCTCTGTTATTTAAGCAGTTCAGAACGACTTTTCAGTAACGCTTTCCCCTGCGCCAGCAGCAGGTGATTACACTGCCCTTCAATTTCTACCAGCTGATCGGCAAGCAATTGCTGAGTGTTTGCGCTGAAAGTGCCGGTCAGTTCAATTCCCGGATGGTAAGTTTTCTCGCTTCTTCCAGCGGAAGCGCTCTGGAGTAATACCAGCCCTGAGCATAACTCTGTGGCCAGAACGTCTTCAGATAGTTCACCTGCTCCTGAGTCTCTACACCCTCAAACACAATCTTATCTGCAATGGAGCGGAACATCTCATGCAGTCCGGGAAGAAGATCATATCGTAAAGATTCAGTACCAATAGCACTAGTTAGCGATTTGTCTATTTTTATTTCATCTACATCAAGCGCAGCTACCAGATTAAGATTAGAATATCCTGTCCCAAAGTCATCGATGGCAAACCTGACACCATGATTTTTATATTTATCAATGTGAATTTTCATACCTTCAAAATCCCCTCCTTGACGCTCCGTAATTTCAAGAAGGATTGTTTTATATGGGATGTTATATTCAGAAATTAATCCTAGTAGTTTATCCCTGAATTTTTCTGAGTCAAGATCGCTTGGATTAATGTTTACGCTCAAAAATATTTCATTCTGAATAGCAGTATGGATAAATTCTCGGATAGCATGGTTAATGACGAATAAAGTCACATCCTCCTGCAACCCTTCCCTTTCAGAAAGCGGTATAAATACTTCAGGGCTAATATTCCCGAGTCTTTCATCTTTCCATCTGAGCAAGGCCTCAAATCCGCAGATCTGTCCGTCTTCAATTCTGTAAATAGGTTGATAGACCAGCGACAGGGCTTCATTTTTCAAAGCCTTTACAAACCTTGCAGATAGTGAACTATTGAGTTCTGCTCTGTTCATAATGAGAATATAAATCATTAAACCGGAAAGTAGTGACACTGTTACTAATAACATTTGTATGCTCCAGTGCTCTGAAAATATCCCCGTAAAATACCCACCTCCTGCAACACAGAGATCATAATGTAGGCTACATGCCCTAAACACTCTAAACCTTAGTGGAACGCTATCATGCCGATCAAGAAGAGGAGCATCAGGTCCTATATTGAAGTAATGCCTGTCATGCTTACTATTTCCGACAACAGCGCTAAAGTTTTTTGAATACATATCAGTTTCGAATCGTCTGAAGACAAATGGTGATAGGGTCACCATAATACCTTCAGAAATATATCCATTGACGGATATATCATCCATAAGCTTAATACCAAAAAGCCACACTCCTTCCCGCGAAGGCCATTTTTTATCAAAATGTTCCAGACTTAAGGTGGGACGTAAACTCCCCCACAGAGCACTACAGGCTAATTCTCCTTTTATGATGTAGCCAACATCTTTAATCAACGGATAGGGCCATACTACAACCCGAAGATGTAGGATATTTTCATTAGTACATGGACTGTCTCCTATATTCACATGTGACTTTGCAGCAGTCTTGACAGTTTCAGTCTGAACTAGGAGCGATTCAGAGCGAACAAGCACATCGGAAGTATAGTCTTTAATTTTATCCCGAAAAATCAGGTAAGCTACGCTCTCAGATAATACAAAAAAAAATATACCAGCTGAAAGAATCGATAAAGAGAGGACTGATAGATTATGTATCCACTTTCCAGGGCTAATCAAACGTTCCAGCTTACGACTAACCATGCAGATCTCCCCTCAAATTGAAAAGATATAAAGCTATATTTTCGCCAACTTCACTGACCGATTAGCTGGCACTGAACATACTATTCCAGTATACCTATTCTTGCCTTACTCATCACGGGTATGAATCAAATAATGTGACATGGTTCGGATAGATACTGGTTATGATTTACAGAGATAATTCATGCGTTATTAATAGCCTTGTGAAGGCTCCAGATTTATTGCGCAACTTTTAAGCAATGCATGTAATGCGGTTTTTTACTCGCTATTATAGAACGAATATTGATTTTTTGCTGGGCGATCGCTGCCTAAGGTGTGCACCAAAACAAAGGTACTCTTTTTTTTAAAAAAACAGAGTAAAATGTTGTGTGGTGCCGGCATTACAAAACGAAAGATTATGTTATAATCGGGTTATTATTGATAATGTTTCGCATTACAATGTGTAACCAGATATCTGCATTTGGGTGGAGATAGCTTAAGATGGATAAAAAATATGATTTTTCGCTCAGCTATGAAGCCTTGACACGAGTATGTGAAAATGCAATATGTGAACATATTCGCAGAGCAGGTTCTCTGGAAGCGTTAGGTTTCGCACTTGAATATACCAAGGCCTATGCCATCCTGGAAGTATGGTCTCTGCTGGCAGCTACTGGCGATACATTTCCAGCTCTCATTGAGAAAGACAGAATATATCTGTTGCAGCTAATTTCCGGGAAAAATAATATAGAGCTACATTAGATCATATATTATTTGGCAGATCTTCTCAGTTTTTACTTAACGCACGTCAGAATCAGTGAAGTGAGGAAAAGAAAATTTGTTGTGCAATAATAATTCTGATTATTCTGGTCAGTCGGATTGGCCGTAGATTTTCAGTATTCTTGTGCAATGACAAGACGGGATAACTACCGTCATCGCGCCCTGTCTGGAATCAATGACTTCAGTTTTAGATATAAAGACACATTAGATAAAAGTGAGAACAACTCGTCCTGTATAACATGAGGTAAAGTATTTATCATTAACTTACTGAAGACGGAATAACTACATTTATACCCGAAAGCTATTCTCTTTGAATCTACTTTAGATTTCTATTATTCCTGATTGCCATAGGCTTTTTTACAGTGCCCTGTGATTTCCTTGATTTCACTTTATATTTTATTATCATCCCATATAATAAAACCAGCGAAATAGATAAAACAACATAGAATAACATAAAAATACCTGTGTTAACAATTAAAAAGGGATATTAGGTCGAGTCCGTGAGGGATTTTAACATATGCGCGAATTGATACAACTCATATGTGCTAGCCAGTTTCATCTTTTTCTTTATTTCTTTTATATGATATTTTATAGTATTGACAGTAACTTTGTTTAGTGAAGATATTGTCTTAAGATCTAGTCCATTCGCCAGTTGAATAGTAATTTTTGACTGTTTTTTAGATAAATTAATGCGTACACGTTTTTCAATCTTTTCTTCCTGAATGGAACAAGATTGCGAATGTGTGTAATTTATCAAACCATGTTTGATAGTAATCATTAGTTGCTCAACAGTATTATTTTTCATTGAGAAAGTAAAAGTGTTATTCTCAAATCGTTTTACATCATCAAAACAAAAGCCATCAGTATAATCATGCAATATAAACAAAATCCTGGCTGGTTTACATTTCATAAATTTGGCATTAGGTAAGAATAATTCACCCGACACGGTCTCATAAAACACAACATCTTTACCGAGCAGGTAGTTATCATTTTTTTTGATTATGAATTGAATGTGCGGGATTGCTATTTTTTTTAAAAATGTTAATTATTGCTTCATAAATGAAAGCATTCTTAGTAATGACTGATACTTTTACTTCAAACATCTTTCGAAATGATTCGTTGCCAAGGTTATTGGATTTTACTATTTACAGCCAGATAATCCTTTTGATGAATTATCACTGATTCCAGAAGGTCGTCGTCGAATGAAACATCCATGTAATCCAAATAATGTCCTCATCAATACGTAATCGATTACATGACCTATTTAGTGAATAAACCATGTTTGAAATTGAGATACTCCACACTCCTTTCGCTTAAGCATTCGCCTTCATTAATTTGAATGTGACAATGTATTCCTGCATCGTAACATTTCTGATACCATTCGCCAATTTGTAATGCGTCTCCTTCAAGTTTCACTATTTTCCTGGTACTAGTCCATAATTGTAGACAGTTTGTTTTATTCAAACGAATTACGTATGCACAGCGAAATACAGAATATGTTTTTCCATCTATCTCGATACTATGCGCAACTTCGCTCCATGAAGCCATGGTGTGGGGTAATACATGACACTCTCTAATCCTTTTTTTATCCAGCTCATCATTCTTCTCCTTCTCAAGTAAAGGCTGTGCTATAAGTTTACCCGTTTCAGTTAGTTCTACAGCAAGTTGCAAATTCCGTGCTCTCAGTGTATTGAGAAATCCTGCTTCTTCGAGCTTTCTGCATGCAGCTCTTAAGTTTGAACCATATACCGGTTTTTCCCCTCCTTGTGCTAGCACTCGTTCAATATCCTTAGTGGCTACTGGCATATGCTTACGCTCATCCAAAGCGGCAAGTACAATGAGTATTCTTTTCTGTAACGCAGACATTCTACGTCCAGATTTACCGATATCTGGCATACTATGTAATATCCTTCTCCAGCGTAACTATAGGCGAGTGTTGCCTATTAAAAACACATAATCGATAGAAGCCTAATCATTATAAAAAGAATGTTAAAATTGCAAATAATTTATTTTAAATTTACTGCAACAGATGTCATCGATATAAAAAATTATGCTGATCGTTATAAACCCGAAGTGGTTGATTAGAGTTTTGGTTTCTTAATTCAATCCTTGATTTTATTGGTTTTTGTTATTATTAAAGATGCAGTGGCTGAATTAATCCTTACCACCTTATTCATGTCTTGCGGGTTATCTTCTTTTACTTATGAATGCCCTTTTGATTCTCCTTCTGTCTCTTATGTATGAGCACAGGGATACAATTGAAACAACGAAAAGAACGATAGCAACCCCCAGGAAAAACAGAGTTTCCATTTTATCCTCACATGATGATGTTGTAGATGTTGTTGTTTTTCAAAATACACAGCGGGGGTAATATACAACAGGAGTAAGAAAAATCCTATTGCCTGTGGAATGAAATGTGATAATTATTTCACTATTCAAAATCATTTGGCTAAAAAACAACCAGCCAGTCTAAATTTTTCTCAGATGGGCTAAATATGCCCTATGCAAGCTATAAAATATCATTTTTATCAAAATCATTGCGGTGATAGTTACTGTTCTGTTATAAAAAAATAATACTTTTCACTATCTGGTAATACTTTCTGAGTAATTCAGGGCATGAATAGATAATTTGATTCTTATCCATTCAGCGTCATGGTGCATGAATAATAAATTAAAATTCTTATTCATTCATCATACTTTATTACCTTGCTGATGTGGATTTGTAACCATTATAAATGGTAATGAAGTGAATAGTTTACACATGTAATATTACCCTAATGAATTTATTCTTGCATCGTTAGTTTTACTATAAGGTTTGGTTATGGGCCCTCTATCAATTATTAATAAAGTTAATGAAGAAAAAAATGACTGCATTGTTTGTTTTTTGATTTTATTATTATCATCAATATTACTTTTATTGTGCTTTTTTTCTGAAGATTTAAGTCGGGCAACACAATCATCTTTTTTACTAACACAGATTCTGGTTAATTTTTTAGGTTGCTACTGGTTAGCAAAACGTCGAATAAAAAAAGAGTTAATTGATAGTTCATATAAAAATTTACTTTCCTTCAAAGAACATAACTACAATAATTCAATATCAAAAGGTATCATATATATTAAGTTAAATAACAAATTTTTAATAAATTCATTTTATAGTGATTCGAATATATTTTTAAGTGCTAGCCTGTTTGAAGGAAAAAAGATAACTGATATATTATACAGCCCAGTTATCAGTATAGATAATTGGCTTTCAGAACTGAAAGATGGTTTAATAAGAAACAGCAGTGATTGTTTTTTCTCACACGATAAATCTATTGATTTTAAAGTTGATATGATAGCGTGTAAAACGTACGTTCGACGAAATGATTTTATTTGTTTATTATTAATCGTTACAGACGATCATATAAAAAATAAATCTGTCATCATTTCTAGTGAAGATAATGAAGTAAGAGATAAAGAAAATATTTGCAAAAATATTGAGCAGTCTTTATCAAAAATAAACTTTAGAGATACTGTACTAATTATATCACAGATTTCTGTACGAAACATCTCACTGATCAGTGAGGTTTACGGAAGGGATGTCATTACTTCAATTATTGAAAACCTCTGTAAGAAATTGTCTGCAGTATGCTCAGAAAATGATTTTGTTATTAAAAAAGACAACGATACTATAATTTTCTCGTTGCAATTGAAGCGTGTTGAATATCACACAAAAGATATTATTCAAAACAGAATTGGATTTTTTTTCCAGGGATTACAAAAATCCATCACAAGTAATGATTCATTAGTTAAACCGATCATATGCGCAGGTTGCGTCATAGTTAACAACTGTAATATTTCAGGATCAAATATAATAAGTCATGTTCAAATTTCCTTCTCTCAAACTTACAGAATAGATAAAGAAAATGTAATATTTGGTAGCGAAAGCTTATATAAAGAACACGAAGAGAGAATTATTATGCTTGGTCTGCTAACTGAAGCAATTCGCGAAAACCAATTTGTTGTTTATTATCAACCTAAATATAGTTTTATTAATTCTGATGTATCCGGCGCAGAAGCATTAATACGATGGTATCATCCAAATTATGGTTTCATCCCACCAGACAATTTTATTCCTTTTGCTGAGAAAGTAGATCTAATACATTCTATAACTGCAATGGTTATCACAACGGTCTTCAGTTTCTCACAACAGGTGAATAGCATTTCTTTCTCGATTAATTTATCTGGTAAGGATTTTGAAAATAGTACCCTTCTTAATCATATAGACAAAATGGCTGAACTATATGAAGTCAATCCTTGCAGAATAATTTTTGAAATTACTGAGAGCGTAATGATAACTAATCCAACTTTAGCTTTAAACAACCTGACTAAACTTAAAGAAAAAGGATATAAAATTCACATTGATGATTTTGGGACTGGATATTCCTCTCTCAACTATCTTAGAGAATTTCCATTTGATGCGATTAAGTTAGACAGAACTTTCATTAGTGGTATTGCTTACGATGCACGGGACTTATCTATTGTAAGAAGCATAGTGTCTCTTGGAAAAGCTTTCAGTTTAGGTATAGTAGCAGAAGGTGTGGAAAATAATGAACAGTTTGAATTGCTTAAAAATATGAATTGCGATGAATTTCAAGGTTATTATTATTCGAAGCCTTTGTCAGGTGATCAACTGATTGATTTTTTGAGGGGCCAAAAAAAATAGGGCTGTATGCCCTATTTTTTCATATACTATCGTTTTCCCTTTTTAATTTCATACATTCTTTCGTCTGCATCCCGCATGATAGCAGAGCGTTCAGTATGAATTTTCTCATCATATTCAATAATCCCTGCAGAAAAATCTATGTTGTATTTTTTTTGAGAATTAAGATTGTAGCTGGTAATCCCGGCCCTCAATTTATGAAGGAATTCTTCTGCTTCTTTATAGGTTGACTCGGGTAATAGAACACCAAATTCATCACCTCCTAATCTTGCAACAACGCTTTTTGAACTACTAAGATCTTCCAGCATATCTGCAAAATTGCAAAGTACTTCATTACCTTCTGAATGACCGAAGTTATCATTGATTGGTTTAAAATTATCGAGATCTATGATCAGAACACAGAATGTTTTTTTCTTTTTTTTGGCTTTTCTTAACGATTCATCCGTCATTAGGGCGAAAGAACGCCGGTTACATATACCTGTCAAAGGATCAGTAGTTGCTTCGTTTATTATTCTAAACTCATCCTCTACGATTTCTGCTAAATCTTTAAGCAATAAGAAGTCATCTCTTGTTAATACTCTTGGTTCTGTATCAATAATACATATTGTTCCAGCTATCTCACCATCTGGCAGTCTTACGGGATGCCCTGCATAAAACCGGATATAAGGATCATTTTTAACTAATTTATTTTCTTTGAATCTTGGATCAAGGCTTGCATCGGGCACTATTAATGGTTCACTAAGATCTACTGCTATTGTACAAAATGAATCACTTCTATCTGTCTCTTTTATCTTCAGCCCATAACATGACTTAAACCATTGCCTGTCTCTATCAATTAATGAAACAAGTGCTATTGGTACATCAAAGAGTTTGGTGGCAATCCTCGTCAATCTGTCAAATCGTTCTTCAGATTTTGTATCAAGGATCCCCATAGAATATAATGATAATAACCTGTTCTCTTCTTTATGGTTTGTCATAATTTTCATCTTGAGTGGTTATTGCAGGGTAGTGTTGGTTATCGCTATCTTATCAGAATTGTCCTGGAACTCAATAATCCCAATATCTCATAATCATATAAAACTTAACAAGTTTCCAATACATCATGATGAATAGTGAACTGTTACATCTAATCATCTGTGACCTGAAGCGCTCATTATACACTTCCATGTATTCAGAATGCATAATGATTTGTATATTAAAAATCTCCATAACTTACAATGACTTATTTTTTGTGGCACAATTAAAGCGCATCTGTTCAAATAAATGTAAAGACATTAATGCTTGATCTACATGGTTTCTTATGAAAACCAGTGGCTGAAGAAACGTATGGCAGTTCTGAATCTGAACAAGACGAAACGGCATGAAAGGCTCAAGAAAATTGTCCAGGAAGGTGCATAGTTTCCTTATCCAATATTTTCTACTGAGGGTATATTGTATCAGCTTAAGACAGGAACTGTTGATACAGAACAGAAAAGTTCAACACAGCCTGAATCTGCGCGACGCTAAATTTTTTCCTTCTGGCGAACCAACAAACAGCCCGTTTATAGATAGATTCTGCAGACGACAAAAGGATTAACCCCTGAAATTGCACTGAATTGTCACCTGAAGATGTGCAGGACAAGCCAGATTACTCTGACAAGGGATACCATCGTAATTTAGCAAAAACACCTAAGACCTAAACGACAGCTAAGTACATAGTGCCGGACGGATCATGATTTTTTATTTAACTTACGGACTTCATTTTTCAGCAAATATCTTTTCTCTTCTGTTGTAAACTTATGAAAGCGTTACGCGAAATCCCGCAAGGTTACAGGGGTGTACCAGGCCGGAAATCGCGTAGCGCTCTCTTCTCTTCTTTTTCCTGCCTAACATGTACATCCTGGCATTACTCCAATTCTCCCAAAAACCGTAAAACAGCCATCAACCCGCGTCATTACTGGCTTCATGGAGGATCTGAGCAGAAAAAGGATCCTTTACGTATTTGGTTTTACCCGCAATAATGCGGGATAAGACAACAAAAGGATCCGCGCGCTGCGATTTATTGTCATGGCAGGATCGGCCCGTCAGGTGCAAAATACCTGTATCCATAAACAGTGCGTGCGCTACGTGAAAAATAACTCATGAACAGCATCATTCCCTTGCAGAATTCACCAGAACGCGTCTCCCTGCTGCCGATCGCCCCGGGCGTTGATTTTGCGACCGCGGTGGCACTCCGGCGGATGGCCACCTCAACAGGTGCCACGCCGGCTTACCTCCTGGCGCCGGAAGTGAGCGCCCTCCTCTGGTATATGCCTGACCAGCGTCACCACATGTTGTTCGCCACCATGTGGAATACCGGGATCCGTATCGGTGAAGCCCGGACGCTCACCCCGGAATCGTTCGACCTGGATGGTCTGCGCCCTTTTGTTCGGGTGCTGTCGGAAAAAGTGCGGGCACGTCGTGGCCGGCCACCAAAAGATGAAGTGCGTCTGGTACCGCTGACGGATGCCAGTTTTGTGCGTCAGATGGAAAGCTGGATGGTCACCACCCGCCCCCGCCGGCGTGAGCCGTTATGGCCGGTCACGGATGAGACAATGCGCAACTGGCTGAAACAGGCGGTGAAGCGGGCTGAAGCTGACGGCGTGCATTTTTCGATCCCCGTGACGCCGCATACTTTCCGTCACAGCTATATTATGCACATGCTTTATCACCGGCAGCCCAGGAAGGTCATCCAGGCACTGGCCGGGCATAAGGATCCGCGCTCGATGGAAGTCTATACCCGGGTATTTGCGCTGGACATGGCTGCCACCCTGGCCGTTCCCTTTACCGGTGATGGGCGAGATGCCGCGGAGATCCTTCGCTCCCTGCCCCCGGCCGGCTGAGATTGACGGCCCTGGCATGACGTCCTGTATTCCGCTAATACGAAATACAGGAGCAGAGCGCATTCAGTGCCCCTCCCTGCTCCAGCACACCAGGACATCATTCGGATGACTGAACAGCCGTGGTCTTGCACGGTGACCTGCAAGCCTGCAGGCATCGACATACCGCAGACAAGACAGGACACAGGCCGTACATCCCACAGTGTATTGTTTCCTGAAAGCTCAGTGAATCATCCCGTTAATTGCGAAAGTCATTCACCCCTGTGGCTCACTCCCTTCTGCCATCGGTCTCCTGTTCGCATTTAGCAGTGTGAAGCTGGCGCCGGGTTATACAGACAGCTGCAGTCTCATCCTGCCGGGCTAAACCTGCAATACACAGGGGAACGGATACCGTCAGGTAACATGACCGTCTCAGCATCCGATTGAGATTTTCGTAAGGGGTATAGAGCTTTACTGAAAAATTGACTGTGGCATGTTAACACGTGTGGAGCAGTGCACAGACCTGGGAATATCGCCGTTAAACCCGCATACCGTAGTCAATATCTGCGTATCACGGCCTGAAATCACATATGACAGTCAATATTGTTCGATCATGGCAGACATGATGGAGAACACATATTGACTGCGGTATGCGTGATGCATATCACAGTCAATGGAATGTCCTTAGCGGCATCCGGCAGTCATGTTATGCATATCGCAGTCAATTTTCTGGCTTCATCGCTGAGAGAGCTTCGGCCAGTTTAAGGGGATCGATGCCAGCAGCCTTCAGCGCCTTAATGACTTCGTCATAATTTTGCTCTGGCGCCTTCTCTTCTTCCTCTTTGCGCGGAACCTTCACAGGACCACTGATGAGTTTGGGGTTGCGATAATGCACGCTGAAATAGGTGGCTCGGCCACGTTTAAACTCAGTGTAATCCAGATAACCAATATCCCGCAGCTGCTCCATCGCCTTACGCACCGTGTGGTTCTGCGTATAGACATTTGAGGTGAGATTCAGCCGGTCACGCATCCGTTTCATGGAAATAGGTGCAGGATTCTGGGGAAGACTTTCGATGTAGGTATAAAGCGCCTGGGCTGATTCCTTGCGCTGCAGGGCATCAATGGCTTTCAGCCGCAGCAGTACCCTTCTGTCCATGTGGTAAAGCTCAAACAGCTTAGGTTCAGCCTTGATCTCAACGATATCCTCGTTGATATCATAATAGGCTGACTGCACCAGATGGGTGGTCCATCCTTTGGTCTCGCTCTGGAACTTCAGCGTAACCGAGGCGAGTTTAAACAGGGAATTACTGATGCGATCGCGCATTTTTTTGTTTGAACGACGGGAGTCAAATCCGCACATCTTAACGAATTCGACGAACGACAGTTCCAGGGTGTCACTTTTTACCCCATACTCCGACATGGAGCGAATTATCCCCAGCCAGACTTTAAAATCCGTGTCCATATCAAGACGCGAACCGGTGATCTTAACGTCAGTGTATCCTTCGCTTTTGGCAATGGACAGCTGTACAAGCTCCTCAGTCGCGTCTGTAACGTTTTTCCGGTTCGCCTTGCTCTTCCCTGTTGATTTCAGAGTTGGGACGAAGAGACCGAGTCTCATGAGCGCTACTGGCTGCACGGTACTGGTGCTGTTGACATCCAGCTTAACAACTTCACCGGTTGTCTTATCAACCTCCTGAAGGTTCAGAAGTAAGCTGTTATTTTCGCTCGTCATCTTGATCCTCAACGGTTATCCACAAAAGGATGTAGTAATACGTATCGCAGTCAACGGATATACATACCTCAGTAAATACCGTTGCATATCACAGTATTAGATTATGCATATAACAGTCAACATTTTACATTCCACAGTCGATCCAGACAGACGTTAAAGCCAGTTACAGCGCATGCTGGAGCGATCCGGGGATCTCTTTTGGATCTCATTATGATCTCCTTGGGATCAATTATTGGATCGAGACCATGAATAACCCAGATACAAGCCCGGAAGCGCCACACCAGATATCCAGAACCCTGGCCTTATTTTCCTGAATACGCTCTGGAAGATTGAGATCTACAGGTACAACAATGAAACATTGACTGCGGTATGCTGAGTCGTCTTTCCTCTTCCTCGACACAGATGCGGTAAGCATCATACCATAGTCAATATATTACATACCGCAGTCAATTTAATTATAACTGGCTGATCCCGAGCCATCTTTAGCAACCCGACGTACGTGCAATCTGTGAATTCTGTGATTTTCCGCTTCCTCGCCGCTTTCTCACTGTGTGAGATCGCTTACTGCGGCGAGCGGCAGTGATTAATATTGACTGCGGTATGTACTCTTTTGTAATCCCCTGCGTTCTTTCATTACCCAATGTGGTTCACTTTGCACTTTTTCGTGTACTTTGCGATTTTATTGTTGCTTTGCAATGAATTCCAAGATTTAATAAAATAATGCAAAGTGATGATTAAAGGATGTTCAGTATGGGACTCATGGATACACTCAACCAGTGCATAAGTGCTGGTCATGAAATGACGAAAGCAATCGCCATTGCACAGTTTAATGATGACAGTCCGGAAGCCCGGAAAATAACCCGGCGCTGGAGGATTGGTGAAGCGGCAGATTTAGTTGGCGTGTCATCTCAGGCTATCAGGGATGCCGAGAAAGCTGGCCGGCTGCCGCACCCTGATATGGAAACCCGTGGGAGAGTTGAGCAACGCGTTGGTTATACCATCGAACAAATCAATCACATGCGGGATGTATTTGGTACACGACTGCGCCGTGCTGAAGATGCGTTTCCGCCGGTGATTGGCGTTGCAGCTCACAAAGGTGGTGTTTACAAAACCTCAGTATCCGTTCACCTGGCTCAGGATCTTGCTCTGAAAGGACTCCGTGTTCTGCTTGTTGAAGGCAATGACCCACAGGGAACTGCTTCTATGTATCACGGATGGGTGCCCGATCTTCATATTCATGCTGAGGACACTCTCCTGCCCTTTTATCTTGGGGAAAAGGATGACGCCAGCTACGCTATAAAGCCCACCTGCTGGCCTGGCCTTGATATCATCCCGTCCTGTCTGGCACTGCACCGCATTGAAACCGAGCTGATGGGGAAATTTGACGAAGGCAAATTACCTGCTGACCCGCACCTGATGCTCCGTCTGGCCATTGAAACTGTCGCTCATGATTATGACGTGATAGTTATCGACAGCGCACCCAACCTTGGTATCGGTACGATAAATGTTGTATGCGCTGCTGATGTTCTGATTGTCCCTACTCCGGCAGAGCTGTTCGACTACACCTCCGCACTGCAGTTTTTCGATATGCTTCGTGACCTGCTTAAGAACGTGGATCTTAAAGGCTTCGAGCCAGATGTCCGTATTCTGCTTACCAAATACAGTAATAATAATGGCTCGCAGTCCCCGTGGATGGAAGAACAAATTCGGGATGCCTGGGGAAGCATGGTCCTTAAAAATGTTGTGCGCGAAACGGATGAAGTCGGCAAAGGTCAGATCCGTATGAGAACCGTTTTTGAACAGGCTATTGATCAACGTTCTTCAACCGGTGCCTGGCGTAATGCCCTCTCTATCTGGGAGCCTGTTTGCAATGAGATTTTTGATCGTCTGATTAAACCACGCTGGGAGATTAGATAATGAAGCGTGCTCCTGTCATTCCAAGACATACCACACATACTCAATCGACTGAAGATACTTCATCACCGGCGCCGGCCGCGCCGATGGTGGATTCATTAATTGCGCGCGTGGGTGCTATGGCCCGCGGTAATGCAATCTCTCTTCCGGTAAGTGGACGGGAAGTAAAATTTACCCTTGAGGTGCTCCGGGGAGACTCTGTTGAGAGCGCTTCACGCGTATGGTCAGGCAATGAGCGCGATCAGGAACTACTTACCGAAGATGCTCTGGATGATCTCATTCCTTCATTTTTACTGACCGGTCAGCAGACTCCAGCTTTCGGCCGCCGGGTTTCTGATGTCATAGAAATTGCAGATGGCAGCCGTCGCCGTAAAGCCGCAATCCTGACGGAAAGTGATTATCGCGTTCTGGTTGGTGAACTGGACGATGAGCAGATGGCTGCATTGTCCCGACTGGGTAACGATTATCGGCCGACGAGTGCTTATGAACGTGGCCTGCGTTATACAAGCCGGCTGCAGAATGAGTTTGCAGGAAATATTTCTGCGCTTGCCGATGCGGAAAACATTTCTCGTAAGATCATTACCCGCTGTATTAATACGGCCAAACTGCCTAAATCCGTTGTTGCCCTGTTTGCACATCCTGGAGAACTGTCTGCCCGGTCAGGTGAAGCCCTTCAGAAGGCTTTTGCAGATAAAGAAGAATTACTGAAGCAGCAGGCTGAGACTCTCCACGATCAGAAGAAAGCGGGACTAATCTTTGAAGCTGAAGAGGTCATTAGTCTTTTAACATCCGTACTGAAACAATCTCCCGCATCAAGAGTTAATCTGAGCTCACGTCATCAGTTTGCTCCAGGGGCAACAGCATTGTATAAGGGCGATAAAATGGTGCTTAACCTGGATAAGTCCCGCATTCCTGCGGAGTGTATAGAGAAAATAGAAGCCATTCTTAAGGAGCTTGAGAAACCAGGAGTCTGATGCGGACACGCATTAGTCTACGGTGATCTCCCTTTACTTCATTTCCTTTCTCACAGGCCAGAAAACATAACTGGCCTGAATATTCTCTCTGGGACCACGGTCCCACCTGCATCGTCGGTCAGCTTATCTGCCTGGGACCACGGTCCCACCTGCGTCATCTGTCAGCTTATCTGCCTGGGACCACGGTCCCACCTGCATCGCCGGTCAGGTTATCTCCCTGGGACCACGGTCCCACCTGCATCGTCGGCACATTATTAGTTAGGGATAACGGTTCAATCAATGCCTGTCACGAACAGGTATTGGCTTGTCGCCAGCAACCCGATGAGCGGAGTAATCACGCAGCAGGGCGGCTATTACAGGCGATGGTGAAAGCTCTATTGGGATCTGAACGAAGCATGTTGAGTGAAATTTGCAAAATTTCGCAGAGTATGCAGCTTAATCTTTAAATTTCCGCCGGCATTTTTAAAGCCAGCTACCGACGCTGCGCGTTGGCCGGCCCTTCGTCCGGCGGGTAACCAGTACCGGCCGATCTTACGACCCTGGATGAACATCATCCCGTCAGCAGCGTCTCCACTGTGATGTCGTTTTTCACACTGTCCGATCACAAAATAGAACGGGGAGGGACAACATATGGTAGGAAAAGCAACTGCCAGAGACACAATATATTGATTATCCACAGTAACGGGGGATAACCGTGTGGGTAACATATTTAAAGTCCGTCACGTTATCGTATTAATTGACTTTGTAGACACCACTGGACCATGAAAAGAATCTGGGGGAATCATCACAGCGCATAAACATACCGTTTGTTTTTGGGGGACGGCAAGGAGGCCCCTGTTATCCAGTGCGCCGTAAAACCCCGACCTTCAGGGCGGGGATATAAGGCGCGGTTTTCGGTAATGACTCCAACTTACTGATAGTGTTTTATGTTCAGATAATGCCCGATGACCTTGTCATGCAGCTCCACCGATTTTGAGAACGACAGTGACTTCCGTCCCAGCCTTGCCAGATGTTGTCTCAGATTCAGGTTATGTCGCTCAATGCGCTGAGTGTAACGCTTGCTGATAACGTGCAGCTTTCCCTTCAGGCGGGATTCATACAGCGGCCAGCCATCCGTCATCCATACCACGACCTCAAAGGCCGACAGCAGGCTCAGAAGACGCTCCAGTGTGGCCAGAGTGCGTTCACCGAAGACGTGCGCCACAACCGTCCTCCGTATCCTGTCATACGCGTAAAACAGCCAGCGCTGACGTGATTTAGCACCGACGTAGCCCCACTGTTCGTCCATTTCAGCGCAGACAATCACATCACTGCCCGGTTGTATGCGCGAGGTTACCGACTGCGGCCTGAGTTTTTTAAGTGACGTAAAACCGTGTTGAGGCCAACGCCCATAATGCGTGCTCTGGCGCGACATCCGACGCCATTCATGGCCATATCAATGATTTTCTGGTGCGTACCGGGCTGAGAGGCGGTGTAAGTGAACTGTAGTTGCCATGTTTTACGGCAATGAGAGCAGAGATAGCGCTGATGTCCGGCAGTGCTTTTGCCGTTACGCACCACGCCTTCAGTAGCGGAGCAGGAAGGACATCTGATGGAAATGGAAGCCACGCAAGCACCTTAAAATCACCATCATACACTAAATCAGTAAGTTGGCAGCATTACCCAGAATAATGTCGCTATGGAAAGCATCATCAAGGGTGGCTGGCAAAGTAAAATATAAAGGGGCAAATGCCCCTTAGGATTCATTTCAGTCGTTTACCTGCATCATCAACGACTTTTTCACCATCTTCTTTGGTGAACGCGTGTTTTTGTGCATCCGGAAGAATATCCAGCACCACTTCTGAAGGACGACACAGCCGGGTCCCCAGTGGCGTCACCACAATCGGGCGGTTAATCAGAATAGGATGCTGTAACATAAAGTCGATTAACTGCTCGTCAGTAAAGCGGTCTTCCGCCAGCCCTAATGCTTCAAAAGGCTCGACATTCTTACGCAGCAGCGCTCGTACTGTGATCCCCATATCCGCAATAAGTTTAACCAGTTCATCGCGTGATGGTGGTGTCTCAAGATAATGAATAACGGTCGGCTCTGTACCGCTGTTACGGATCATCTCAAGCGTGTTGCGAGAGGTGCCGCAGGCTGGGTTGTGATAAATGGTAATGTTGCTCATATCAGTATCTCATTACAAAGTGAAAGAGAGACGTAGCGCCAGCGCGGCCAGCGTTACAAACAGCACAGGCAGAGTCATGATAATCCCGGTGCGAAAATAGTATCCCCAGGTGATTGTCATCTTCTTCTGTGAAAGTACATGCAGCCAGAGTAGCGTTGCCAGGCTACCAATAGGCGTAATTTTAGGTCCCAGATCGCAACCGATGACATTGGCATAAATCATTGCTTCTTTGATGACACCCGATGCGGTGCTGCCATCGATCGACAATGCGCCAATCAATACAGTAGGCATGTTGTTCATGATGGATGACAGGAATGCTGTCAGGAATCCCGTGCCAAATGTGGCCGCCAAAAGCCCTTTGTCTGCAAGTAAATTCAACACGTCAGAGAGGTATTCTGTCAGCCCGGCATTACGCAACCCATACACAACCAGATACATTCCCAGTGAGAAAATCACAATCTGCCACGGTGCACCACGCAGGACTTTACCGGTGTTAATGGCATGACCTCTTTTAGCCACGACAAAGAGGATAGCAGCACCCACAGCTGCAATAGCGCTGACAGGAATACCCAGCGGCTCAAGCACAAAAAAACCTGCCAGCAGAAGGATTAATACAATCCAGCCCGTTCTGAACGTCGCCGGATCTTTGATAGCAAGAGCAGGTTCTTTCAGTCGGTTCAGATCATAGGTCGGGGGGATATCTTTGCGGAAAAACAGATGCAGCATCACCAGCGTGGCAATAATGGCGGCAATATCCACAGGCACCATCACGGAAGCATATTCCGTGAAGCCCAGATGGAAGAAGTCAGCAGAAACAATATTGACCAGGTTCGACACAATCAGCGGCAGGCTGGCGGTATCGGCAATAAACCCTGCAGCCATTACAAATGCCAGCGTGGTGCTTTTACTGAATCCCAGAGCCAGCAACATGGCAATCACGATCGGCGTCAGGATGAGAGCTGCACCATCATTGGCAAATAGCGCTGCTACCGCAGCACCGAGCAGAACGATATAAGTAAACAGCAGGCGACCCCGGCCATTTCCCCAGCGGGAAACATGCAATGCTGCCCATTCAAAAAAGCCAGACTCATCCAGCAGCAAACTGATGATAATCACGGCAATAAAGGTTGCTGTGGCGTTCCAGACGATATTCCATACCACCAGAATGTCGGTAATGTGTACTACCCCAGATATGAGTGCCAGTATTGCGCCAAATATGGCGCTCCAGCCAATCCCTAACCCCTTCGGCTGCCAGATAACCAACACGATGGTCAGGATGAAAATTGCTCCTGCCAGTAACATAAAACCTCCTGACAGGGCAGCATGACTGCCCTGTATATAGTAAAAATTAACCTGCGAGCTGTTTGAGTTTGTCTATACCGGTTGGCTCTGCCGCAAGAACAGGAACCAGTGCAACACGGGTAGCATGCTGGTTCTTTACAGCCTCGATTTGAGGCAGTTCCTGCTGCGCGCGCTGACGAAGCAGCGGTGAACGGGTTTCAGCGATGGAAAGACTGTTATTGATAATCCAGCCCCATGGATGAATCCCGGCACGTTCAAGATCGGCTTGTAAATTTGCAGCCTCAAGAACGGGGGTCGTTTCCGGCAGAGTGACCAGTAATACTTTTGTTCTTTCCGGATCCTGAAGCTGCATCATTGGCGTAGAGAAATGGCCTTTATCTCCCATTTTCTTTGCTATCTCCCGGTGGTATGCCCCGGTAGCATCAAGCAGCAACAATGTATGTCCTGTCGGTGCCGTATCCATGACGACAAACCGTTTACCCGCTTCACGGATCACCCGTGAGAAGGCCTGGAACACAGCAATCTCTTCGGTACACGGAGAGCGTAAATCCTCTTCCAGCAGATGTTTCCCCGCTTCATCCAGGTCACGTCCTTTCGTTTCAAGGACATGCTGGCGATAACGTTCTGTTTCATCATGAGGGTCGATTCTGCTGACCTGCAGGTTATTGAGGCTTCCATTGAGGGTTGTGCTCAGGTGTGCAGCAGGATCTGACGTCGTGAGATGCACATCAAATCCCATTTCGGCCAGTCTGACTGCAATGGCCGCAGCCATGGTTGTTTTACCCACGCCACCTTTACCCATCAGCATAATCAGGCCGTGTTCATTAAGGGCAATCTCATCAACCAGAGCAGACAACGACGATATCGCTGGTTTTTGCAGGGCGGACACTTCAGCAAATGAAGCCGTCTCAGGTTGGGAGGTGAGAAGTCCCCTTAAAGCAGACACACCGACCATATTCACTGGTTGAAGGAATAATGTGTCAGTAGGGAGAGCGTCCAGACCAGCGGGAAGACTTGCCAGCGCCTCCTGCTCCCGGCCCCATATTGCAGCCGCCAGGGTATCGTTGACTGCTTCTGTCTCAGGTAACACGCCGTTGATGACCAGATACTGATTTTTGAGACCTATCGCCGCAAGCTCATCATGAGTACGGGCGACTTCCTGAAGCGTTGATTTTTGCAGTCGAGCCACTAAAACCAGCCTCGTACGATCCGGATCAGACAATGCCTGGACGGCGTGTGAATACTGCTCACGCTGTTTCTCCAGCCCTGCCATCGGGCCAAGACAGGAAGCACCATCAGGATTGCTCTCAATGAAGCTACTCCACGCACCGGGCAACTGGAGAAGACGAATAGTGTGACCGGTTGGCGCGGTATCAAAGATAATATGGTCAAAGCGGGTCAATAATGATGCGTCAGTCAACAGACCGGTAAATTCATCAAAAGCTGCAATTTCGGTGGTACATGCACCAGAGAGCTGTTCGTTAATACTGTTAACGACATCATCCGGCAGAATGCCTTTGATAGGATCAACGATTCTGGCCCGATATTCCTGGGCGGCGGCCTGAGGATCAATTTCCAGCGCTGAAAGACCCGGTACAGAGGCCACCGGCAGAATGGTATTGCCAATAGTCTGGCTGAACACCTGGCCTACGTTTGAAGCCGGATCGGTGCTGACAAGCAAAACCCGCTTGCCTTGTTCCGCCAGGCTGATAGCGGTGGCACAGGAAATAGAGGTTTTACCGACGCCCCCTTTACCGGTAAAAAACAGGTAAGGTGGGATATTCTGTAAAAATTTCATATGTCCTCCTGACATTTCAGCAACAAGAAGTATTACCACCGCAGCAGCTTTTAGATGCTAATCCTACTTTCTCCAGCGGTATTCCGAACCAGCGGGCCAGCTCTGAGCGTTTCGGATAACGCCCCGCCATCACCATTTCTCCATCCAGCAACAACAATGGAAGCCCTTCAGCCCCGGATGCCTCAAGGAATGCTTTGGCTTTTTCGTTCTGTACAAAGCTCATGGGTTGCTGTGCCAGGTTATAACGATCAACCTGAATTTCACGCTGTTTTAGCCACTGTACATCCGCAGAAAAATCAACCAGAACCTGATCAATATCTGTACCGCAGACGCCGGTACTGCAACACATAGCCGGGTCAAACACCGTTAACGTTTTCATCATGAACACCTCACATTTGAAAAATCATATATGTTCAGGCAAATTTTTTAGATGCAGACAGCCTTGCCGCTACCAGAGCAGTTAGCTGATGCCAGCTTATGGGCGATAGCCTGTACGTCGTCCTGTTGGCTTAACCAGGCCTGCTCAATAACCTGAGCAGCCCATGAAGGAATATGCGGAGATAAGCGGTAGTGAACCCATTTCCCATTCTTGCGATCCAGCAACAATCCGCTTTCACGTAGCATCGCCAGATGACGGGAGATCTTAGGCTGCGACTGTTCCAGCGCCGTGCAGAGATCGCATACGCATAGTTCACCCATCTCTTTGAGGAGAAGGACGATACCCAGACGGGTTTCATCGGACAGGCTTTTAAAGAGTTGTAGGGGTGAAATTGATGACATCGTGACCTCCTGCGTTGAATGAATAGTGTCGCGCTTCTAAACCAGGAAGTCAAAAACATATATGTTATATCGAATTCGTTTAGTGTTAATTCTTCATTGGTAGATAACAGGAACAACAGAGTCGGGGCAATACGGGCAAAATTTCATCTTTGTTGTGAAAAGAAAAAGTTTAACGATAGGGTACTGATAAGTAAGGCAGCACCATACAATGAACAATAAATCACCTTAGCGTGGGATTTTTTCCGTTTTCCAAGCGGACCCCTGATACCGTGGGAAATGACGACATTCCAGTGGATAGCGGGCATGGGCAAAGTCCAGGGGATTTTTGTTGGTCACCGAAAGTTTGCTGTAGACAGCGACTGGAAAAGACGGGAAGAAGAGCGACGGTATCAGCTGCGATGCCAGAAATTTGATGCATGGTCAGAAAAATGGATCACCGTCTACAGACTTAATAACTCCCGTTTGTGGACAGATGCCGCCATACGCCGCTGGCTTGGCGTACCCCTGCAGCAGGGCAAATATAAGGTTTTCTCTGTTGAAGTCGTCAGGATGGCGGAAACACGCCCGGACTTTCAGGCGTGGCGACAGATACGTATCGATAAAAAACGAACTATGGATAAATACTCAGAGATCCCCTCTCTCTGAATGCGAATAACCGGCTTGTTCTCAAGCGTCTGACCCCACTTTACATATGGGCCTGACGTGTGACTGAATCATGGAGAAAGTTTATGAGTATCGAAGCAAAGCAGTTTTTACCGGCAGCGGCAGAAGAGTGCTGACAGATTATGGCAGGCAGGGAATGGGATCAGTTGATGGTGTCGGCTCTTCAACCGAGAAAATGCAGGACTACGTCGCTGCAGCTGTTTTTAAAACTGCGGCCAACTGACAACCAGCAGCTCGATGACATTATCAGTTGGATATAACTTTATCAGTCCTGAATGATGCATGATGATACAACGCGGCTTGTGTTTCTAACCGACGAAAGCATGACAGATTTGTATAGCGTTTCTATATACAAAGGCTATAATCGTATATAAATCTGCTAAACATGAGGTATCTATGAAACCAGACGTTCGTGAAGCTCCGATCAATATCCGGGCCAAAACATCACAGCGTGACCTGATCGACATGGCCGCAAGCCTGGTCTCAAAATCACGGACTGATTTTATGCTTGAGGTTGCCTGCAGGGAAGCACAGGACATTCTACTTGATCAACGACTGTTCCTCCTCAATGACAATCAGTTTGAGGCGTTTATTGAAGAGCTTGACGCCCCAATAACGCCGGAGCGCCAGGCGCGAATCGATAACCTGATGAACCGCAAATCACCATGGGAATGAGAGCGCCTGAATCCCTGACGGCTGAACATAACATCGCTGAGTTCTGCTGCCAGGAGCCTGCCCTTAATGAGTGGTTAAAGAAGAAGGCTCTCAGAAACCACAGTACCGGCATTTCCCGTGTCTATGTCGTCTGCGCAGAAAACTCGAACCGGGTCATCGGTTATTATTGTTTATCTTCGGGTAGCGTCCACCGTAACACAGTGCCTGGGGCCTATAGACGCAACGCGCCTGAAGTCATTCCGGTCATTGTCCTGGGACGGCTTGCCATCGACCAGGCCTGGTCCGGGAATGGGCTTGGTGCCGCACTTCTTAAGGATGCTATATACCGTACGCAAAACATTGCCTTTCAGGTCGGGGTGAGAGCACTGGCCGTGCATGCGCTGAATGAAGAAGTTAAATGTTTTTACACCCGTTTTGGCTTTGAGCCTTCCATAGTCAACACGCTGACATTGTTATTCCCGATAAAAGTCTGAATGGTTTTCTGTATTCTGATTTTTTAATCGACTCCAGGAGTCTGCGGACAACCATCTCATTTGCTTCTCCGCTGTGTGCCACAAGCAGTCATTGCTAATTCCTGACTGCAACCATTGGCGAGCAACTCCGCCAGTCGATATAACCCAGAGTTTATGCCTGCACATGCGTTAATGACCAAGAGCTTTATTTCTCGGACGTAATGTAGCGACTCGGAGTCCTTGGCAAAGAGTTGATAAACGAGCCGTTGAATTATTAGACGGGATTTTTTCTGCTCTGCATGGAGTGTGACATTATCGACATTAAGGAAAAAATGGGGGTAGTGCCTTGCGGCCCACCCAGTCACTGTTAATCTGATTAACGTAGACGCTCTATCTCCTTGTCCCAGTAACTGATTTCGTTCTGCAATTGCTGGTATCTGGACTTAAACTCGCTGGATGCACTTTCCACATCAATTTTTTGGTAAAAAAGCTGTTTAGCATCCGAATCAAGGGCATCCCACATCATCGAAAATGTCGCGCCCTGCGCCTGTGCTTTACGCCGCTCGGCAAAGTGCCGTTCTGATCGCTTTGTGGTATCTACGTATGCAAACGATAAACCGAATAATACCAGAAACGTAGTCACTACGATGGTGACAGGGGCATTCAGTTTGAAATAGTAGATGGCAACTGCATCACGAATAATTACTATCCCCGTGTATATAAGCGATATGAATATTACATTAAATAATCTTCCCATAAGTTGACGCATAATCTTTTCAGTTAGTCAGATATTTATAGGAAAAGTATACACCCCACACCTGGGTTTACCATCCAACTAAGCATAGTAAGACATGCGGCTTACTGTGAATCGCCACGGATAATCTAGACACTTCCGAGCCGTTGTTGGACTGACCCCACCCCGGTAGACGATCCTGCCCTATAGTTT